>NZ_JBEXLP010000083.1:0-31379 GCF_040610035.1 Streptomyces sp. NPDC004542 | reverse complement strand
CTTGCCGGGGCCGTGCTTGGAGCCGGACCCGAGCGGCACGCGGGACATGGCCTCGACGCCGCAGCTGATCCCCACGTCGATGACCCCGGCCGCGACCATGTTGGCGACCATGTGCGAAGCCTGCTGGGAGGAGCCGCACTGGCAGTCGACCGTCGTCGCGGCGGTCTCGTACGGCAGCCCCATGGCCAGCCAGGCCGTGCGCGCCGGGTTCATGGACTGCTCGCCGGCGTGGGTGACCGTGCCGCCGACGATCTGCTCGACGGCGTCGGCGGGGATGCCGGTGCGGCCGAGGAGTTCGCGGTAGGTCTCGCCCAGGAGATAGGCGGGGTGGAGGTTGGCGAGCGCGCCGCCGCGCTTGCCGATGGGGGTGCGTACGGCTTCGACGATCACGGGCTCCGAGGCCATGGGGGTGCGTCCTCTCCCTAGGGCCTGTCCGGCGGGCAGGCCCGGTCAACCCGCGCGGCGCGGGCGTCCCGGCCACCCGCCGCGCAGAACTAGTACGCGTTCTAGTTCTGTGTGCAGTCTGCGGACAGGGGGTCCGCAACCGCAAGGGGGATGCAAGCAATTGGAGTCGCCGCGCCCCTTGCGACTTGTAGAACCCGTTACTACGTTCACCGGAACCTCAGTTCCTGATGGACCGTCAGAATGGTGGGAGTGAGTCGCCCATGCCCTGTCCCGCGCTGCCCGACGGGTTCGACTTCACCGACCCCGACCTGCTGCACCACCGCGTCCCGCTCCCGGAGTTCGCCGAACTGCGGCAGGCCGAACCGGTCCGCTGGATACCGCAGCCGCACGGCCTGGCCGGGTTCGCGGACGACGGCTACTGGGCCGTGACCCGGCACGCGGACGTCAAGTACGTCTCCACGCACCCGGAGATCTTCTCCTCCTGGCTCAACACGGCCATCATCCGGTTCACCGAGGACATGGAACGGGACGCGATCGACGCGCAGCGCCTGATCCTGCTGAACATGGACCCGCCCGAGCACACCCGGGTCCGGCAGATCGTCCAGCGCGGCTTCACCCCGCGCTCCATCCGCGCCCTGGAGGACCGCCTGCGCGCCCGCGCGCGGGCGATCGTCGAGTCGGCCCGGGCCCGCTCCGGGCCCTTCGACTTCGTCACCGAGGTGGCCTGCGAACTGCCGCTCCAGGCCATCGCCGAACTGATCGGCATCCCGCAGGACGACCGGGCGAAGATCTTCGACTGGTCGAACCGGATGATCGCGTACGACGACCCGGAGTACGCGATCACCAAGGAGATCGGCCAGGAATCGGCCACCGAGGTGATCGCGTACGCGATGAACATGGCCGCCGACCGCAAGCGGTGCCCGGCCGAGGACATCGTGACCACGCTGGTGGCGGCGGAGGACGAGGGCAACCTCAACTCGGACGAGTTCGGCTTCTTCGTGCTGATGCTGGCGGTCGCGGGCAACGAGACCACCCGCAACGCCATCACCCACGGCATGCACGCGTTCCTCACCCACCCCGGCCAGTGGGACCTCTACCGGCGCGAGCGCCCGTCGACCGCCGCCGAGGAGATCGTCCGCTGGGCCACCCCGGTGAACTCCTTCCAGCGCACGGCCACGCAGGACACGGAGCTCGGCGGCAAGCACATCAGGAAGGGCGACCGCGTCGGCCTGTTCTACGCCTCCGCCAACCACGACCCCGAGGTGTTCACCGACCCCGACGCCTTCGACATCACCCGCGACCCCAACCCGCACCTCGGCTTCGGCGGCGGCGGTCCCCACTACTGCCTGGGCAAGTCGCTGGCCGTCCTGGAGATCGACCTGATCTTCAACGCGGTGGCGGACGCGATGCCGGGCCTGACCCTCGCCGACGAGCCCCGCCGCCTCCGCTCGGCCTGGGTCAACGGTGTGAAGGAGCTCAGGGTCACCACGGCCTGACACCCTCGGGACCCCCTCGGGCCCCCTCGAACCCGGGCCCCCTCGAACCCGGGCCGGCGGCTCCCGGCGCCGCCGGCCCGGCCCGTACGACTCGGCCCGTACGACTCGGCCCGTACGACTCGGCCTCTGGACCGTCAGTGCGCCGTCACTGGATCGTCCAGAGCTGGTTGGTCTGGTTCAGGGCCATCCACTGGTTGACAGTGGCGCCGTTCGCGGTCGAGGCGCCCCCGACCTCCATGGCCTGCTTCGTCTCGAGGTTGCGGATGACGTAGCCGTCGCCCGCCGGTTCGAAGTACCAGAGCTGGTTGTTGTCGCCGTGGTAGGTCCACTGGACCAGCGCGGTGCCCTTGGAGTGGGACTTGTTGTAGACGTCGAGGACCTTGCCGCTGTTGCGGTTGACGATCTTGAAGAGGTCACCGCTGACCGGGAGGATGTTCCACTGCTGGTTGGTGCCCGAGTCATTCGCCCACTGGACGACTCTCCCACCGTCGGACGTGGAGTTGTCGGACACGTCCGCCAGCAGTCCGCTGTTGACGTTCTTGATCGTGTAGTACGTCGAGGCGTCGAAGGCGGGTGTGGCGACCGAGCCGTCCAGTGCGCCGCCGGCCCGCTGCACGCTGAAGTCGGCGACGTAGAAGTAGGCGCCGTCGGTCTTGGCGATCCTCAGGTAGCGGAACTTCTGATGGACGTCGATCCTGCCCGTGAGGGTCGCTCCGTACGGCAGGGTCGTGCTGTCCTGGCGTCCCAGCACCCTGTACGTGGCGAACGCGGGGTCGTTGGATCCACGGACCTCGAAGTTGTGGCGCGTCGCCGGCTGGTCGACGTCCTGCCGGGTGGTGAGCGAGAACTGGCTCAGCGCGTACGCCTTGCCGAGGTCGACCTGCCACCAGGCCGAGGTGTCGCTCGCCGAGGGGGACCAGCCCGTCGCCGGGTCGTTGTCGCCGGCCTTGGCCGCCGCCCAGCCGGAGCCGTAGACGGAGGACGAGGAGACGGACCTGCCGTAGGCGAGGTTGAGCCGCGCCGCCAGTCCCTGGTAGTCCGGCTGGAGCCCGGCGGCCTGCATGACCGAGGTGCCGGTCGTCGCGTTGCCGCTCAGGGTGACGTGGGAACCGTTGACGTTCTGCTGGATGAAATTGTCGGTGTGGGAGAGCACGTTGTCGGAGACGGTCAGGTTGTCCGAGCCCTCGTCGAGGTAGATGCCGGCCACGGCCGACCCGCAGGCCGTGGGCGAGCGCACCACGTCGTGGATGTAGTTGGCGTCGATGACCGTGCCGGGGTCGTTGGAGAGGTGGTAGATGCCGGCGGTGTCGCAGAGCTGGTTCTGCACGTTGCCGATGCGGTTGTGGCTGACCGAGTTGTCACCCAGCGCGTTGGCTGCGGCCTGCCATCCCCAGCCGAGCGATATGCCCGCCCACGGTGAGTCGGAGATGTCGTTGTGGTCGATGGTGGTGCCGTGGACGAAGCCCGCGTTGATGCCGGCGGTGCCGAGGTAGTCCTGGCCGGTGCGGTTGATCAGGTTGTTGGTGACGGTGACGCCGGAGACGACCTCGCGGACGTCCTCACCGGCCGGTGAGGCGGGCGGGTCGTAGACGGTGTGGTACTCGACGCCGGGGTCGGAGAACTTGCCGACCATGATGCCGTTGCCCGCCGTGTCGCTGACGATGTTGCCGGTCACGGTCGAGTCGTGGACGCCGTGGTGCAGGTCCAGGGCTGTCGAGCCCATCTGGGTGAACGTGTTGCCGGTGAAGGAGACGTCGTCGGCGTCGGCCACCTGGACACCGGCCGGAGGGCGGCCGACGTACTGGTTGTTACTGGTGTCGGCGGAGAGGTTGTAGGTGCCGCCCTGGGCGTTCAGCATGCCGCTCTCGGTCGCCTCCATCCAGGTCGTCCGGGCGAAGGTGATCCCGGAGAAGCGGAGGTCGTGGACCGGCTCGTCGAGGCTGTCGCCCTTGATGTCGAAGAGCGTCTCCAGGGTCGGGACCTGCACGTTCACCGTCGACATGGACTCCCCGGCGCGGGGCATGTAATAGACCATGTGCTCGTGCGTGTCGACGTAGAACTCGCCCGGCTCGTTCAGGAACTCATGGGCGTTCTCGAAGTGCAGCGCTGAGCCGTTCGACAGCAGGGGGTAGGGGCGCTGGAACAGGATGCCCGCCTCGTGGTCCTGGAGGGACACGCTCGCCAGGTCGCCGCTGGTCGTGTACGACTTCAGCCGCAGGTAGCTCTCCGCCCACTGGAGCTGGAGGACCATCTCGACCTCGTCGAAGTGGTTCCACGAGGCGACCTGCGAACCCAGCACCTTCAGGACCTTGCCGGTCTTGTCGCTCGCCTGGAGCTGGAAGTCGGAGCCGACGTCCGGGTAGCGCGCACGCGTGGCACGCGCTCCGTCGACGTACATCTGCCGGAAGTCGAGGTCGCCGATCGGGGCCTTGTACTGGCCGCCGCCCGCCGCGGTCCAGCCCTTGACGGTCCTGCCGCCGGTCACGACGGGGGTCTCGGTGCCATAGGCCTGGTAGACGACCGAGTGGCCGTTCCGGCCGGAGTCGGCGGGGGTGAACTCGACCGGCTTGGTGAGGGCGTACGTTCCCCCGCGCAGGTTGACCACGATGTCCCGCGACATCCGTGCCTTCAGCGCGCGGACCGTCCTCTGGGCCTTGCCGATGGTACGGAAGGCCGAAGTGACGCTGGTGCCGGAGTTGCTGTCGCGCCCTCCGCTCGGGTCGACGTAGAGGTTGGTCACGCCGGCGGCGTGGGCCTGCTGTGCGGGCAGTCCGACAGCGGCGGCCGCGGCCAGCGCCAGCGCCTGCAGCAGGCCCGCGAAGATGCGTGCACGTCTCATCCGGTTGGTCTTCTCTCTGGGGGTGGGGTCACTGGTCGCCGGCGGCCGGCGGTGTGTCCGACGGGGGATCACCGAGACGCCAGATCTCGGCCATGTCCGACCACTGGCGAGTCACCCCGGACGGTGAGCGCGCCGTCCCTCTGGGCGACCTGGTCGAAACCGTCCCTGCCGGTCGTCGCCGCCCCACCGGCACCGCAGGCCACGGTGCCGGTCAGCAGGAGTGTGGCCGGACAACCGGCCAGCAGCGCCGCGCGCCGGTCGGTGAACGCTCTGCCTTCGGCGGCGAATGGCCGTCTTGCGGTCATGAGTTACTCCACTGCGTCGTGGGCGCCCGGGGAAGCGGCGGGAACAAGTACTGGCGGTAACGCGAGCGGACGACTGCATCCGCTTTGGTGCGAAGAAATTAGGCGCCCTATCTGAGGTGCGGTCAAGGGGATGTACCGTCACAGTTTTTGAGTTCCCCGGCCGATGGCGCTATACAAATGCAACAAAACTCTCCAATTGCCGCGCATCCCTCAGGGGCTCCCCGGGAAGACGCCGAACCGACTACGAAAAATAAGTACGACACATTTCCGGACCAGACGTAGGATGCGGAAGGCGCAGTGAGGAGCTTTCCCTGACGCCGCCGCTGGAGGCAGGCGAGGCGGGGCCAGGGGGAAGCCCCCCGGCGCGAGAAGGATCACAGCATGGCGGCCGGAAACGGGCGCGCGCGTCGGCTTCCGTGCCTGCACAGACCCCATTTAGTTGCACACTGCATTGAAATGCCTGCGGCCCGTGAGGGGCACGTGTCCCCCTATGGTCGCTTTTCGGCCCGCCCGTCGGCGTGCGGACCGTGTCCCTTGTCCCCGTCGAAAGGCAGGCGAGCGAAGTCTTGGCGAGTGCCGCAGCCGCCCCCGCGTCCGCTTCCCCGAAGTCCCCGGCCTCCGGGAGGTCCTCCGCCGTCCCCCGGGTCACCGTCACCGAACCGGCGCTGGTCAAGCGTGCCGTGAAGGCCGCCGCGCTGGGCAACGCCATGGAGTGGTTCGACTTCGGCGTCTACAGCTACATCGCGGTGACCCTCGGCAAGGTCTTCTTCCCCTCCGGGAGCCCGACCGCCCAGCTCCTGTCCACCTTCGGCGCCTTCGCCGCGGCCTTCCTGGTCCGCCCGCTCGGCGGCCTGGTCTTCGGCCCGCTCGGCGACCGCGTCGGCCGGCAGAAGGTCCTCGCGCTCACCATGATCATGATGGCGGTGGGCACCTTCGCGATCGGCCTGATCCCGTCGTACGGGTCGATCGGCGTGGGCGCTCCGCTGCTGCTGCTCGCCGCCCGGCTGGTGCAGGGCTTCTCCACCGGCGGCGAGTACGCGGGCGCCTCCACCTTCATCGCCGAGTACGCACCGGACAAGAAGCGCGGCTTCTTCGGCAGCTGGCTGGAGTTCGGCACGCTGGCGGGCTACATCGGCGGCGCGGGCCTGGTCACCCTGATGACGGCGCTGCTGTCCTCGCACTCCCTGCTGACCTGGGGCTGGCGGGTGCCGTTCCTGGTCGCGGGCCCGATGGGCATCATCGGCCTGTACCTGCGGATGCGCCTGGAGGAGACCCCGGCGTTCGCCGCCGAGGTCGAGAAGGCCGAGACGAACCGGCCGAAGGTCCCGGTGCGCGAGATGCTGGCGGGTCAGTGGCAGGCCCTGCTGCTGTGCATGGGCCTGGTCCTGGTCTTCAACGTCACGGACTACATGCTGCTGTCGTACATGCCGAGCTACCTCACCAGTGAGCTGAAGTACGACGAGACGCACGGCCTGCTCGTCATCCTCGGCGTGATGGCCCTGATGATGATCGTCCAGCCGTTCGCGGGCGCCCTGTCCGACCGCGTGGGCCGCCGGCCCGTCATCGCGGTGGGCTGCGCGGGCTTCCTCCTGCTGTCCGTCCCCGCACTGCTGCTGATCCGCCAGGGCAGCCTCGTCGCGGTCGCGCTCGGGACGGGTGCGCTGGGGCTCCTGCTGGTCTGCTTCACGGCGGCCATGCCGGCCGCGCTTCCCGCGCTGTTCCCGACCCGGGTCAGGTACGGGTCGCTGTCGATCGGCTTCAACGTGTCCGTCTCGCTCTTCGGCGGCACGACTCCGCTGGTGGTCACCGCGCTGATCGGGGCGACCGGGAACATGATGATGCCCGCCTACTACATGATGGCCGCGGCCGTCGTCGGCGGCTTCGCGGTGTGGCGGATGGCCGAGTCCGCGGGGCGGCCGCTGCCGGGGTCGGCGCCGGCGGTGGAGGGGCGGGGCTGACGCGTGCGGTTCGGGGGCGGGGGCGGTTCGTCGCCCCCGCCGCCCCTACCCGTCCCGTCCCCAGGGGCTCCGCCCCTTCGACCCCCGCCAGGGGACTGCGCCCCCGCACCCCCGCCGCGGCTCCGCACCCCGCCCCCCGTCGGGCCGGGGCTCCGCTCCCGCCCCCGGGGCTGCGCCCCCTGAACCCCGTCGGCGCTCCGCCCCGCCCCCCGCGGGGCTCCGCCCGGACCCCGTCGGCCTGAGCGGCCTCGTCCTCGAGCGCCGGACGGGCTGGTGCGCACCGGCCGTGCCCGGACACGCCCGAGCGGCAGGTGATCCGCGCCCGCCGGGTGCGTAAGGTGGCCGGGGCACCGGCGTGGCTGCCCGAGGTGCGCCGGGTACTCGGCACGTACCGGACACGGAAAGGCAGTGGACGCATGAGCGGGTCGCAGCTCTGGGACGATGTCGACTTCTACTTCTCCAGCCACCTCTCGCCCGACGACGAGGCGCTCCAGGCGGCGCTGCGCGACAGCGAGGCGGCCCAGCTGCCGCACGTCAACGTCACCGCGAACCAAGGCAAACTGCTCCAGCTGCTCGCCCGGATCCAGGACGCCCGCACCATCCTGGAGATCGGCACGCTCGGCGGCTACAGCACCATCTGGCTCGGCCGCGCCCTGCCGGCCGACGGCCGCCTGGTCTCGCTCGAGTACAGCGCCAAGCACGCCGAGGTCGCCACCCGCAACATCGCCCGCGCGGGCCTGGACAAGATCGTCGAGGTACGGGTGGGGCCGGCCCTGGAGTCGCTGCCCAAGCTGGCCGACGAGAACCCGGCCCCCTTCGACCTGGTCTTCATCGACGCAGACAAGTCCAACAACGCCCACTACGTCGAGTGGGCGCTGCGGCTCACCCGTGCGGGCAGTCTGATCATCATCGACAACGTCGTACGCGGTGGCCGGGTCGTGGACGCGGAGAGCATCGAACCGGACGTACGCGGCACCCGCGCCGCCATCGAGCTGATCGCCGCACACCCGCGGCTGACCGGCACGGCGATCCAGACGGTGGGCAGCAAGGGCTACGACGGCTTCGCCCTGGCCCGGGTGCTGGCCTGAGGTCGGCCGGGGGCCTGGGGCCGGGGGCCTCAAGCCTCGTGGTAGAAACCCACGTTCACGCTGCGCGGGGCGGTACGGTCCTGGATGATGAGTTCGCCGGAGCCTCCCCGGGGCAGCCGTACGGTGCCGCCGTAGGCGATGGTCTGCGCGTACTCGCCGACGGTCAGCCGGACCTCGGACGACGGGTCGGCCTGCGAGCCGCGCAGCCAGGACACCTGCCAGCCGCCGTCCGGCCCGCACAGGAACTCCAGGTGGACCCGGGAGACGAACAGCCAGTCCTCGGGTGTCACCAGACGGCACACGGCCCCGTCCCGGCCCACCCGCAGCGCGGCACCCGGTTCGCTCGGGGCGTCGGCCATCGTCATGCCGGCCGTGGCGCCCGCGTCCGCCGCGGACACGGTGGCCATCGTGAGTTCGAGCACGTGCGTTCCCCCTGGAAGGTGCTGGTGCGGCGGCCGGATTGGCGCTCCGCCGCCGCATGATAAAACGCCCGGGCGGGCGGCGTCCGGCACAATGGCCTCATGACCGAGCGAAAGCCACCGGGGGTGCCGTTCGAGTCCTGGACGGACAAGCAGATCCGGGATGCCGAGCGGCGCGGCGAGTTCGACGACCTGCCCGGTGCGGGCAAGCCGCTGCCGAAGGACCTCGAGAGCTCGTACGACGAACTCTGGTGGGTGAGGCGCAAGATGGTCCGGGAGGGGCTGGCGTTCCTGCCGCCGGCCCTGGCCCTGCGCAAGGAGGCCGAGGACGCGCTCGCGGCGGCGCTCGCGGCGCCCTCGGAGCGGATGGCGCGGAAGATCATCGACGCGGTGAACGTCAAGCTCCGCGACATGATGTTCAAGCCGCCGCCCGGCCCCCCGCTGGGGATGAAGCCGTACGACGTCGAGGATGTCGTACGGGAGTGGCGGGAGCGCCGGGCGGCGGCTGCTGCGGGTACGGCTGGTACTGCGGACAGGGCGGGTCCTACGGACACGGCGGGCACTGCGGATACGGCGGGCACTGCGGACACCGTGCCGGGTGCCGCTGACGGGTCACAGGTGTAGCAGCCGCTCCGCCATTTCCCGGTAGTCCCGCAGGGCCAGCCGGAGTTGCTCGGTGTCGGCCGTGGCACCGGGCTTGTCGCCGGTGGACTGCCAGGACGTGCGCAGGGTGCGGCGGCGCTGGGTGACCGCCTCCGTGAAGCGGGCGGCTATCTCCTCCAGCACCCGGTCGGCCTCCTCCACGGCGTCCCGGGGCTCGTCCACGAACCCGGCGACCGCGTGGTGCAACCGCTGTCCGAGCTTGTCGGTCTCCTCGTGCGGGACGAGTGAGGAAGCGGAGGCCGTGGGCGCGGGCGTGGCGGTGCCCCGTTCCCCGGCGGCGGCCCGGGGGCTCACGGGCGTCACCGGCGTCACGGGCGTCACGCCGTCCCTTCGGGCCTCGGCCGGGGGCGTCTCCGTCCCGCGCGCCTCGGCCGGGGGCCTCTCGGACCCGCGTGTCCCGGCCGTCGGCGTCCCGGCCGTCGGCTTCCGCGTCGTGGGCGTCCCGGTCCCGCGTGCCTCGGTCGGGTGCTTCCCGCTCCCCGGTACCTCGTTCGTCGGCGTGGCGGTCATCGGCGTCTCGGTCATCGGCGTCTCGGTCATCGGCGTCTGGGTCCTCGTCGTCTCGTCCGTCGGTGTCCCGGTCGTGGGCGTGCGGCCCTCGGGCGGGGTCGTGCCGTGGCGGGTCATGTCGGTCATGCCGGTCACCTCTCCGCGACCTGGTGCCGGTGGAGCGGGCTCGTCCGGTGGGAGCCCTGCGCCTTGTGGGAGACCGCGGTGCGCTGGCCGGAACGCGTCAGGTCCGCGAACAGGTCCCGGGCCTCCAGCACGGCCGCGCGCAGTTCCTCGGTGTCGGCGCCCGAACCGCCCTCGGCCGTACCGGGGGTGCCGGTCGCGGTGGCGGCGCGGTGGACGCGCCGGTACCCCTGCACGTTCCCGGCGTGGTGCACGGACAGCGCGGCGAGCTGCTCCTCGTACTGCCCGCCGTCCGGGAACCCGCGGGCGCCGGCCACGTCGGCGATCAGCCGGTCGACCTCCGCCACCGCTTCGCGCGGCGAGTCGACGAAGTGCTCCTGGGCCGCCGCCCAGCGGGCCTCGAACCGTTCACGCTCCGCGGGCTCCAGCGGTCGCACGCGCAGTCCGCCGTGTCGCTCCAGCCGCTCGGTCAGCTCGCGCTCGGCGGCCTTGGTGTCGCCGTCGTGCCGGGCCAGCACGTGGTCGTACTCGGGTCCGAAGCGCCGCCTGAGGTTCCGCCCGCCGTTCCCGCCGCGGGCCCGCAGGGTCAGGGCGGCCGCGACAAGGACCACGGCCACCACGATCACGATCAGGGCAATGATCAAGCCTGTGGACATGTCTGCCTTCCGGTGTGTCGGCCCCGTAGGCCGGTTCTGTGCTCGGGTTGCCCGGAAGACGGCCCACAAACGACGCTCAGTCAGCGAAGGCGAGCGGTGTGCTGTCGGCGGCGGTCGCCCGGGGCCACGCATATCCGGTTGCGCCGGGTGCCCACCGCGTCCCGACAATGCAGGCATGACTGGCATGACCTGGACCGTCGCTCCCGAGCCCGTGGACTCCCCCGTCGCCGCCGCCCTCTGGCGGGCGTACTACACCGAGGTCAGCGACCGCTGGTAGTACCTGCTGCACGAGGGGCGGCGGACCGGGCCGGAGGAGCTGGAGCGGTGCATCGCGGCCACCACGGGCGCCGAACTCGCGCCGCCCACGGGACGGTTGCTGGTGGCGCGGTACGGCGGTGAGCCCGCCGGCAGCGCGGGCGTGCGGCTCCTGGACCCGGCCACCGCCGAACTCACCCGGGTGTTCCTGTACGAGGGGATGCGCGGCAGGGGCGGCGCCGCGCTCCTCGTGGCCGCCGCCGAGGACGCGGCCCGCTCGCTCGGCGCCGCGCGGATGGTCCTCGACACCCGCACCGACCTGGTGGAGGCCCGCGCCCTGTACGCCCGGCTCGGCTACGCCGAGACCGAGCCGCACAACGCCGGCGTCTACGCCGAGCACTGGTTCCGCAAGGACCTCAACTGACCTTCGCGACCGACCCGTTGTGCGGCCGCTCCCGCTCAGAGCCGCACAGTTCGTCGGTCAGCTCCCGCACCAGCCGGTCCAGGTCGGTGGGGCGGGACGGTCCCCACCAGTCGCCCAGCAGTTCGGCCAGCGACTCCTCGCGGGCCCTGGCCAGCCGTTCGGCGACGACGACGCCGGCGTCGGTGAGGCTGAGGTCCGGGCCCGCCCGCACGGCGAGCCCGCGCACCTCGGCCTGCCGGGCGGCCTCGAGTATCACGCGCAGCGGCAGGGAGGTGCGCTCGGCGAGCATCCCCGGCTCCACCGAGCCGTACCGCCGCATCCGCAGCAGCAGCCAGCTCGTCCCGGGCAGCAGGTCGTACCCGGCCCGCTCGGTGATCTCCCGGTAGACCTCCCGCCGCCCCTCGCGGGTGCCGAGCAGGGACAGCGCGCGGCACACCTCGTCGTACGAGGACCGCTCGACCGGGTTGGGGGCGATGGTCTCCGAGACGTCCGGTGCCGTGACCGAGCCGCGCAGCCGGTCCTCCTTCAGGAACCAGGCCAGTACGAAGCCGAGGAGGGCGACGGGAGCCGCGTACAGGAACACCTCGGTGATCGAGGACGCGTACGCGTGCAGGGCCGCCCGGCGCAGGACGGGCGGCAGTGCGGCGATGCCGCGCGCGTCGGACTCCAGCGCGGCGACGGTCAGCCGGCCGGGCAGCCGGGCGCCCCGGAAGGCGGCGGCGAGGTTGTCGGCGAGCCGGCTCGCGAAGACGGAGCCGAAGACGGCGACGCCGAAGGAGGCGCCGATGGACCGGAAGAAGGTGGCACCGGAGGTGGCGACGCCGAGGTCCTCGTACGAGACGGCGTTCTGCACGATGAGGACGAGGACCTGCATGACCAGGCCGAGCCCCAGGCCGAAGACGAAGAAGTACACGCTCATCTCCGCCGTCGGACTGTCCTCGTCGAGCCGGTGCAGCAGGAGCAGGCCGATCGTGGTCACCCCGGTGCCCGCGATCGGGAAGACCTTCCAGCGGCCGGTGCGGCTGACGATCTGCCCGGAGACGGTCGAGGACAGCAGCAGGCCGAACACCATCGGCAGCATGTACACGCCGGAGATGGTCGGCGAGACGCCGTGCACGACCTGGAGGAAGGTCGGCAGGTAGGTCATCGCCCCGAACATGGCGAAGCCGACGACGAAGCTGATCACGGCGGCGAGCGTGAAGGTGCGGATGCGGAAGAGCTTCAGCGGGAGGACGGGTTCGGCGGCCCCGCGCTCCACGGCGACGAACGCGACGGCCAGGACGACGCCCAGCACCGCGAGTCCGACGATCCGCGCCGAGCCCCAGCCCCAGGTCGTGCCGCCCAGCGAGGCGACCAGCACCAGACAGGTGGCGACCGCGGCGATCAGGAAGGTGCCCAGGTAGTCGATGACGTGCCGGGCGGCCCGGCGCGGGATGTGCAGGGCCGTGGCGATCACCGCGAGCGCGACGACGCCGACGGGCAGGTTGACGTAGAACACCCAGCGCCAGCTCAGGTGCTCGGTGAACACCCCGCCCAGCAGCGGGCCGAGCACGCTGGTCGCGCCGAAGACGGCACCGAACAGCCCCTGGTAGCGCCCGCGCTCGCGCGGCGGGACGATGTCGCCGACGATCGCCGTCGACAGCACCATCAGTCCGCCGCCGCCCAGGCCCTGCAACGCCCGGAAGCCGATCAGCTCGGGCATGTTCCGCGCCATGCCGCACAGCGCGGAGCCGATCAGGAAGATCACGATCGCGGTCTGGAAGAGCTTCTTGCGCCCGTACTGGTCACCGAGTTTGCCCCACAGCGGGGTCGCGGCGGTCGAGGCCAGCAGATAGGCGGTGACGACCCACGACAGGTGCTCCAGGCCGCCGAGGTCGCTGACGATGGTCGGCAGCGCGGTCGACACGATCGTCTGGTCGAGGGCCGCCAGCAGCAGGCCGAGGAGCAGGGCACCGATCGAGACGAGGACGTTGCCGCGGACGTGCTCGGCGTCGTCGGGACCCGGCGGCTTCCTCGTCGCGCCGTGCGCTTCCAGGGCCATGGAGACCTCCCGCGGCTCGTGTGGCACCTTCCATCGTCGTCGGTGTCACCCGTTATGGCCTGTTGAGTCCTGTCCGTGACGGTGCTCCGCCCGGGGGCCGTCGGCGGAGTGTGGGGAAATTCTGCATAATCTGTGGAGCCCTGGGGTCGGTGATCTCTGCGGGGAGGGAACGAAAGCGTGACAGGACCGAAGGGGCACCCATGCCCGGAGTGCGGCGCGCCGCGGGGGCCGGACGCCCCGTCGTGCGACTGCGCCCAGCGGGCGGCCGAAGCCCTGCTCGACACACGGACGGCCGAGGCGGCCGCGGCGGAGGACTTCGACCCGCTGCGGATACGTCCGTACGTCGACCTGGGCGCCCCCGCCGACTCCACGGTGCCGCCGCGCTCGCCGGGGACCGAGGGCAACCCGGGCACAGCGGACACCGCGGACACGGCGCCGCTCCGTCCGGTGGACCCGGACCGGCTGGAGGACCCGTACGAGCACCTGCCCGGGGACCTGCCCGAGGACCGGCTCGGCCACCTCGAGGCCTCCGGCGCCGGCACCGGAGGAACCCGGCCCCGCCGGCGCCGCACCCTGCTGGTCACCGCCGGCGCGGCCCTGCTCGCGGTCCTCGCGGTGGCCGGTTTCACGCTGTTCTCCTACGTGACCCCGTCGCGGAACGGGGCGGCACCCCAGGAGGTACGGGAAGGCGTCCCGGACGTGACGTCGAGCGCCTCGGCACCCACGGCCTCGGCGTCCGCCTCCTCGTCCGGCCCGGCGTCCGCCTCCTCCACCCCGCCCCTGAGCACCAGCCCGTCCTCGACCGCGTCCCCCTCGTCCTCGCCCGCGTCGGCGTCCCCCACCCTCACCGGCTCGGCCTCACCCGCCCCGACGGCCACCCGCTCCGGCACAGCGGCCCCGACGGCCACCGGCCCCGGCCCGGTACTGCGCCCCGGCGACCGGGGCCCGGAGGTCATCGAGCTCCAGCTCCGCCTGGGCCAGCTGGGCCTCTACGTCGGCAACGCCGACGGCATGTACTCCAGCCAGGTCGAGACCTCCGTCCGCACCTACCAGTGGACCCGGGGCATCCAGGCCGACGAGCCGGGCGTGTACGACGTCCCGACGCGGACGAAACTGGAGTCGGAGACGTCGGAGCCGTAGAGAAGCGCCGCGGGCCGTCGTGTCTCCCCCAGCGCCCGGAGGGCCGAAGGCCTGGGGGCCCCAGGCGGCGCGCGCCGGACGACACGCGCCCGCCGCGACCGCAACCCCAGCCACAGCCACAGCCACAGCCACAGCCACAGCCACAGCCACAGCCGACCCTAAGGGCCGACGTGCAGCCGGATCCCCGCGTCACCCGCCGCCTCCACGCGCACCTGCCGCAGATCCCGCACGGCCGCGTCCGGCCGGTGGAACCGGGCCCGCGGTCCGACTCCCACCACCCGCATCCCCGCGGCGCGCCCCGCCGCGATCCCGGCCCCGGAGTCCTCGAACACCACGCAGTCCGCGGGAGCGACACCCAGTTCGGCGGCTCCCTTCAGAAAGCCCTCGGGGTCGGGCTTGCTCGCGCCCACGGACTCGGCCGTGATCCGCACGTCCGGCAGCGGAAGCCCGGCGGCGGCCATCCGCGCCGTGGACAGCGGCACGTCGGCGGAGGTCACCAGCGCGTGCGGCACCTCCGCACCCCGCAGGGCGGTCAGGAAGGCGGCGGCCCCCGGCACCTCGACCACGCCGTCGGTGTCCGCGGTCTCCTCCGCGAGCATGCGCGCGTTGTCCGCGAGGTTCCGCGCGGCGGGCCGGCCGGGCAGCAGTACCGCCATCGACGCGTGCCCCTGCCGCCCGTGCACGACCTTCAGCACCTCGTCCGCGTCCAGCCCGTGCCGCTCGGCCCAGCGCCGCCAGATCCGCTCCACGACCGCGTCGGAGTCGACGAGGGTGCCGTCCATGTCGAGCAGCAGGGCGCGGGCGGTGAGGACGGTGGCCGGCATCGGCAGCTCCCATGACGAAAGACCCCGGGAAAAAGAACAAAGTGCCCCGCCCGCCGGTCAGGGAGAACGGGCGGGAGCCACTTTGTTTCTCTACGGTACAAAAGAGCGCGCGGTCCCGCCACCATTCCGGCGAAGATTCACCGTCCGTTCGGCTCAGCCCGCCGCCGCCTCCCACAGGCTCCACGCCCCGAGCGCCAGCATCAGCGCCGCCGCGATCTTCGTGATCAGCCGCAGCGGCACCCGCCGCATCAGGGCCTTCCCGCCGACGATGCCCAGCCCGGCCACGGCCCACAGCGCGAGCACCGCGCCGAGCCCGACGGACAGGGCGTCGTCGTAGCGGGCGGCGAGGTTCGCGGTCATGATCTGGGTGAGGTCGCCGAACTCGGCGACGAGGATGAGCGTGAAGCCGGTGCCCGCCACCTTCCAGAAGGACTGGTCGGCGGGCTTGCGGATCTCCTCCTCGTCCTCGCCCTTCTTCAGCAGCAGCACCGCCGCGCCGCCGAGGAAGAGGACACCGGTGATCGCGTGCACGATCCGCTGGGGCAGCAGGGTCAGCACGCTGCCGGCCGCGACGGCGAGCACGACGTGCAGGAGGAAGGCGGCGGCGACGCCCGCGAAGACGTACGAGGCGCGGTAGCGGGTGCCGAGGACGAGCCCGGCGAGCGCGGTCTTGTCCGGCAGTTCGGCGAGGAAGACGACGCCGAAGACGAGCGCCGTCACGGTGATGCTGAGCAAAATCCCTCAATCGGTCAGGGCTGCCCCGCCGAGAGTGCTGAACCTCACAGGAGACACCTCGGCACGGCAGCGCACTCGGCGCCCGTGCCGTGGGGCACGGGCGTGCACTGCTTGCCGAAGGTCTCGCTGGGCGGTCCGCACGGGATCCGCCTCCGGGCGCCGGCTCAGGCTGGCTGAGCAGTATGTCGACGGTCCGGCGAAGAGCTACTCCCCTTCAACGGCCTCCATGGTACGTGACGCCCCCACCGGCCCCGGGGCCGGAAAGTTCACACCCAGATCTTGTCGTGTCATGTACGCGACATTACCTTCTTACCCGGCGCACACCTCCCCGCAACGCCGCGCCGCGAGCATTCCCACGCCCGCGCTCCACCACCCCCACTCCACAAGGGAGTCCACATGGCTCGCTCCGCAAGGTTCTACGCGCGTCGACGGCTGAGCATACTGGCGGCCCTCACGGGCCTGCTGGCCTCCGCCGCCCTCTTCAACTCCCCGAGCGCCTCCGCCGCCCTCCCCACCCCGGTCAGCGCCGCCACCGCCCGCAGCTACCTCGCCTCGCTCACCGTGGCCACCGAGAACCGCACCGGCTACGCGCGCGACCTGTTCCCGACCTGGGACACCATCAGCGGCACCTGCAACACCCGTGAGTGGATCCTCAAGCGGGACGGTACGAACGTCGTCACCAACTCCGCCTGCACCGCCACCAGCGGCAGCTGGTACTCCCCGTACGACGGCGCCACCTGGACCGCCGCCTCCGACGTCGACATCGACCACCTGGTGCCGCTCGCCGAGGCCTGGGACTCCGGCGCGAGCCAGTGGACCACCGCCCAGCGCGAGGCCTTCGCCAACGACGTCACCCGCCCCCAGCTCCTGGCCGTCACCGACAACGTGAACCAGGCCAAGGGCGACAAGGACCCGGCCGACTGGATGCCCGCGCTGACGTCCTACCGCTGCACCTACGTGCGCGCCTGGGTCCAGGTCAAGTACTACTACGACCTCTCGGTCGACTCCGCCGAGAAGACCGCGCTCACGAACTACCTGGCGAGCTGCTGACGAGGCCTCCCCACCCTCCCCCGCCGTTCCGTACCGTACGGGGCGACGGAGGAGGGTGATCGCCGTGGCCGGACTGCGCCTGGGACCACTGCTGAGGTACGTCGACGGCGGGTGCGCGACCGTCTGGGTCGAGGCGAGCCGTCCGTGCGCCGCCGAGGTGCGCTGCGCGGACGGCGCCGGCGGCACGGCCCGCACCTTCCAGGTGGCCGGCCACCACTACGCCCTGGTACCGGTGACCGGACTCGCACCGGGCACGTCGGTGCCGTACGAGGTGTTCCTCGACGGCACCCGCGTCTGGCCGCTGCCCGACTCCCGCTTCCCGCCCTCCGTCATCGCCGTTCCCACCGGCGAACAGGACGTGCGCGTCGTCTTCGGCTCCTGCCGCTGGGCCGCGGCCCCGGCCGGCGGCACGGACCCGGTCGGCCCCGACGCCCTCGGCTGCCTCGCCGCCCGCCTGGCGGCCGACCCGGGCGGCGAGCGGCCCGACGTACTGCTGCTGCTCGGCGACCAGGTGTACGCCGACGAGACCTCGGCCGCGACCCGGCGCTGGCTGGCCGCCCGCCGCGACCTGGACGAGGCACCCGGCGGCGAGGTGGCGGACTACGAGGAGTACACCCGGCTCTACCACGAGTCCTGGCTCGACCCGCGGGTGCGCTGGCTGCTGTCCACCGTGCCCAGCTGCATGATCTTCGACGACCACGACGTGATCGACGACTGGAACACCTCCGCCGCCTGGCTCGCCGACATCCGGGACACCCCGTGGTGGCGGGAGCGGCTGCTGAGCGGGCTGATGTCGTACTGGGTGCACCAGCACATCGGCAACCTCTCCCCCGCCGAGCTGGCGGCCGACCCCGTCTACGCGTCCGTGCTCGCCGTCGCCGACGGCACCGACGCCCTGCGCGCCTTCGCCGCCCGCGCCGACGCCGACCCGGCCTCGGTCCGCTGGAGCTACCGGCGCGATCTCGGCCGCGTACGCGTGCTGATGGCCGACTCGCGCGCGGCACGGGTGCTGGCGGAGGACCGCCGCGCGATGCTCGACCCCGGCGAGGCGCGGTGGCTGCGCGAGGCGGCGCTGGACGACCGGGGCGGCTGCGACCACCTCCTCGTCGGCACCTCCCTGCCCTGGCTGCTGCCCCACCTGGTGCACGACGTCGAGGCATGGGACGCCGCCCTGTGCCGGGGCGTGCGGGGCCCGCGCTGGGCGCGGTTCGGCGAGAGGCTGCGCCGCCGGGCCGACCTGGAGCACTGGGCGGCCTTCCCGCAGTCCTTCGCCGACCTGGCCGGGCTGCTCGCCGAGGCCGGATCGGGCCCCGGGGCGCCGGCGACGCTCTGCGTGCTGTCCGGAGACGTCCACCACGCCTACACCGCCGAGCCGTCCTGGCCGGCCCGGCCGCCCGAGGCGCGGGTCCTGCAACTGACCTGTTCCCCCGTCCACAACTCCGTGCCGGCCTCCATCCGGATCGGCTTCCGCGCCGGCTGGAGCGCCCCGGCCCGCCTCCTCGGCCGGCTCTTCGCCCGGCACGGCGGCTGTCCCCGGCCGCCGGTGACCTGGCGCAGGACGGGCGGGCCGTGGTTCGGCAACCAGCTGATGACCCTGACCCTGCGCGGGCGCTCGGCCCGGCTGCGCCTGGAGCGGGCGCGGCCGGGCCGGGGGCCGGACGGGGCCGGGACCCTGGAGACCGTGACGGAGTCCGTCATCAGTACCGGGTGACCGGAGGGCGGGGGCGACACCGACGGCGGCCGGCCAGTGCCTGATGCCCCGTCACTTGACCTTCTCCACAAGGCCGTTCGCGCTGCGATCGCGGACGGGTCGCCGACCGGCGCGCGCGCCGGTCGGCGGTGATGGCCACAGGTCACAGGCCACACATAGGAATGATTTCGGACACACTTTCGGAAGTCGTCACGAGCGTGGAAGCGCTCCCACATGCAGCTGCGGCAAGGACGGAACCGTGAACGGAGGGAGAACCATGGCCAAATGTTGAACTTGCAAGCACTCGTGAAGCGCTCATAACCTGGGTCTCTCGTTCGGTACCGCCGCCCCCCACCCGACCGGTCCGTCCCCGACCGGTCCGACCGACAACCGAAGGAGCAACCCCCCATGTCCGCACGCCTCAACGCCGCTCAGCCCTATGCCGTCGGCCTGTTCCGGATAGTCGTCGGCCTGCTCTTCACCGTGCACGGCGCAGCCTCGCTCTTCGGCGTCCTCGGCGGCGCGATGGGCACGCACGGCGGCACCATCGACGCGGGCACCTGGCCCGGCTGGTACGCGGCCGTCATCCAGCTGGTCTGCGGCGGTCTGGTCCTGCTCGGCCTCGGCACCCGCGGCGCGGCGCTGATCGCCTCGGGCTCCATGGCCTTCGCGTACTTCGACATCCACCAGAAGCACGCCCTGTGGCCGATCCAGAACGGTGGCGAGCCGGCGGCGATGTTCTGCTGGTCCTTCCTCCTGCTCGTCTTCACCGGCTCGGGCGCCTTCGCTCTCGACCGGCTGGTGGCCCGGCGCACCTCCGGCGCCGAGGAGCCGACGGCGGAGCGGGCCACGGTAACGGCCTGACCCGCCCACGCTCACGGTGCCCTCCCCCGCGCGGCCGGGGAGGGCACCGTCACGTCAGCCCCCTACGTACCTGCTGTCACACCTCGGGCGTACGCTGGGTGGCTGTCATCGGGGGAGCAACGGGGAGTAGTCGTGTTCGAGAACGTGGGGTCACTGGCAGCGGTGACCGCCGCCGGCCCGTGGATCTACGCCATGGTGGCCGTGTCGGTACTCCTCGACGTCTTCCTGCCGGTGCTGCCGAGCGGAGTGCTGGTGATCACCGCGGCGACCGCGGCCGCGGCCGGCTCGAACGCGGCGGCCGGAGCCGTCCCGCACGACGTGCCGGACATCCTGGCCCTGATCCTCTCGGCGGCCACCGCCTCCCTCCTCGGCGACCTCGTCGCCTACCGGCTCGCCTGGCGGGGCGGAGAGCGGCTGGACCGCGCGATCGCCCGCTCCCGCCGCCTCACCACAGCACAGGCACGTCTCGGCGCGGCCCTCTCCCGGGGCGGCGGCCTCCTGGTCGTCCTGGCCCGCTTCGCCCCCGCCGGCCGCTCCGTCGTCTCCTTCTGCGCGGGCGCCGCGCACCGCCGCGCCCGCGACTTCCTCCCCTGGTCCGCCCTGGCCGGCCTGTCCTGGGCCGCCTACAGCGTCGCCCTCGGCTACTTCGGCGCGCAGTGGCTGGGCGCCACCTGGCTGGCCACGGGAGTGTCCCTGGCGGCCCTGTTCCTCGCCGGCGCGGGGGCGGCGTACGTGATGCGCCGCCAGCCGGCCTAGCCCGACCGGTTCAGCTCACACGGCCCGCCGCCCTCGCGCACGCTCCACGGCGAACAGCCGACACCCTCCGGCGCTCCCGGGCCCGGGCTAGGACGACGGGGCTCCGCGCCCACGCACCTCCAGTGCGCCGAGCAGCTCCGCGGTGGCCTCCGCCACCGCCTCCACGGCTCGCTCGAACACCTCGCGGTTGTGGGCGGCGGGCGCCCGGAACCCGGAGACCTTCCGCACGTACTGCAACGCGGCGGCCCGGATCTCCTCCTGCGTGGCCTCCTCGGCCGACACGGGCGGGCGCAGTGTCTTGATGCTCCGGCACATGCTCCCAGTCTCCCCTGAGCCCGTCGGTGGAGACCGAGCAGGGCAGAGATCACGCAACGGCTCTCCCCCGCACAGCGGGAGACCCTCCGGGAAGCCCTGGGCACGCTCGCGGCCGAGTCGGGCCTGCCGACGAGCCGACTCGTTCGCATGAACCTCCCGAACGAACTCGCCTCCCAAAATCGAACAGGCGTAGCATTGCCTGGTGGCTGCGACCTATGACTTTCCGAGTGACCTCCTCGCCGGTCAGGAGGAGCTGCATCAGGTCAGGGCCGAGCTCTCGGCCCTGCTGAAGCGGCTGCCCTGGTCGGTCGAGCCGCTGGACGGCTTCAGCGACGAGGGCGGCTGGCGCAAGGTGGAGCGCCCGGCCTCCCCGGGCTGGACGCCCGACGAACAGGCCGAGGTCGAAAAGCTCCGGCAGCGCGAGCACGAACTGGCGGTCTTCGTCAGCTGCCACCGCTTCTGGTCGGAGGTGACAGCGAGCGACCGCGTCGACGCCCGCATGATGCTCAAGCACGCGAACGAAGCAGAGAAAGAGGCGGAGAAAAAGGAAGAGGGAGAAGGCGACTGACAGCGGAAGACCCCGGCCGGGACCGGCCGGGGTCTTCCCCACGGTGGGCGCGGACGGTTTCGAACCGCCGACATCCTGCTTGTAAGGCAGGCGCTCTACCCCTGAGCTACGCACCCGCGACGAGTCGACAGCCTACATTGCCCGGGGCCGTGCCCCGCAAACCCGTGGCGGCGAGCTTGGGAAACCGCGAACTCACCGGCCCGTGTGTTCGTTCACCACGGGTGGGACAATGACGGCGCGCAGAGCACAACACGGCACAGGAGAGGGATGTGGCGGCGACACCCCGAAGGACCCCCGGTCCGGTCCGTGGCTGGTTCGGCGGCCGGGCGGAGGCCCAGCGGGCCGAGGCACAGGCCGCCAAGGACGCCGCGGCCGCCGCGTTCTACGAGCTCGACACCGCCCAGCGCGATCTGCGGATCTCCATAGAGACGATCACCGCCGTGGACGACTCCCCGGCGGCCCGCCGCGCGGTCGCGGACTTCGAGACGCTCGGGCGGCGGATCGACGAGGTCAGCCGCCGCTACATCGAGGCCGTCGACGCGCACGACCTGGACCGGGACGACCTGGAGGCCGCCGCTGCCGGCCGGGCCCGCGCCGAGCTGAGCGCCGCCAAGGACGAACTGGTCGGCGTCAAGCAGGAGCTGGACCGTTTCAGCGGCTCTCTCGGGCCGCTGCTGGGCAAGGCCGAGACGCAGCTGGCCCGGCTGGCCCCGGCGGTGGAGCGGGCCCGGCAGGCGCTGCTGGCCGCGTCCAACGCCCTGGACGCCGTACGGGAGTCCGGGCTCGGGGCCGACGACCTCGCGGCCCGGCTCGCGGCCCTCTCCCCGGAGCTGACCCGGCTCAACCAGGGCGCCGGGCAGCACGGCGTGCCACAGACGCTGGAACGGGCCGAGCGGGTGCAGCGCGAGGCGGAGGCCGTCCGGGCGGCGGCCGCGGGGCTGCCGGAGAAGGCCGCCGAGATCGATCACCGGCTGGTCAGCCTGCGGACCCGCGCTCAGGCGCTGACCACCCGGGCCGGCCAGGTGGAGCCGGTGCTCAGCGAACTGCGCCGCCGGTTCTCCGCCGCCTGCTGGCAGGACCTGCAGCACGTGCCCGAGCAGGCCGCCGAGAACGTGCGGCAGGCCGAGCGGAAGCTGTCGGAGGCGCAGTCCGCCCGGGACGCCCAGGGCTGGCCGGACGCCACCTCGCTGCTGTCGACCGTGCGGGCCCTGCTGAACGCCACCGACGAGGCCGTGTCCGCCGCGGGCGACCGGCTGGCCCGGCTGAACGCCGTGCAGAAGGACCCGCAGCAGGAGATCGAGCGGACCCGCTTCGCGATCCGGGACGCGCAGCGGCTGGCCATGACCGGCCGGACGACGCCCGACCCGCGGCACGCCCGGCCCCTGGACGACTCGGTGGCCCGTCTGGAACGCGCGATCGTGACGCTGGAGGGCCGCCACCCCGACTACTGGCACTTCCTGACCGAGACCGAGGCGGTCCGGCAGACGGTGAACCGGGTGGTCTCCCAGATCCGCGAGGAACGCGGCGGCGGCCACTGAGCCGTTTGCCGTCGGGGCTGGGCGGGCGGATATTGGGAGACGTACCTTCTGCGCCCGCACGGACAGGGAGGCGGAGATGGCCGCGCACACAGTGCACTCGGGAAACCGCCGGCGGATCAGGTTCGACGAGCACCTGCCCGTGGACCACCGGCTGAACACCGTCTACCGGGTCGGCGCCGGCCTGATGGGCGTGTTCCTGCTGGTCTTCGGGATCTTCGGCGTCATGGACCACATCGGGTTCTTCGACACCGGCGGGGACACCGTCATCGGCCTGAACACCAACGGCACGCTCAGCGTCCTGTCGATCGCCGTGGGGCTGCTGCTCCTCGTCGGCATGGTGATCGGCGGGAACTTCGCCTCCACGGTCAACATGGTCCTCGGCGTGCTGTTCATCCTGAACGGCTTCCTGACCCTCGGGCTGCTCGACACCGACTACAACTTCCTGGCCTTCAGGATCCAGAACGTGCTGTTCAGCTTCGTGGTCGGCCTGCTGCTGATGGCCTTCGGGATGTACGGCAGGGTCGGTACGTCCTTGCCGCACGACAATCCGTACTGGCGGGCCCGCCACCCCGAACCCCCGCCGCAGGAGCAGCGGTTGGCGCTGGGGCGGCAGGACCGCCAGGGGCCGCAGGGTCAGGTGCGGTAGGCGTAGAACGCGGCCTTCGGGTAGGACGCGACGAGGCTCGCGACCGACCGGTTGTAGGTGTTGGTGGAGTGGTACGTCACGTACGGCACGCCCTGCGGGCTGCGGTAGGTGACGATCATGGTGTGGTCCTTCTCGCCGTCCTTGTTGAAGTCCATCTGGACGACGTCACCGATGTCCGCCTGGTAGACGTTGGCGAGGCTGGTGACCCGCTTGGAGGACAGGGCGAACCAGGAGAACTCGTTGACGCCGACGAACGAGTCCGACTGGATGTCGGCGTTGCCGAACCACTTGTGGAAGTCGTACGTGTAGCCGGGTACGTGCTTCCAGCCACCGGCCTTCAGGGACTGGCTGACGAAGTTGGTGCAGTCGCCGCCGGCTCCGTGCCCGTTGAAGTCCGGGTAGTCCTTGTTGTAGTTGTTCCAGTACTTGGTCGCGTACGCCACCATGGCCTTGTAGTCGTAGCCGCTGGCCGTCATGTTCTTGGGGTTGGCCGGCGCGGGCCGCGTGGTGGCCGAGCGGGTCGCCTCCGGCGGGTTGTCGTCGGCCGGGGCGGTGCTGGCCTTGACGGCGACCGGCTGCTGGGCCACCTGGTTCACGGCGATGTAGCCGTTGTCGGTGTCCTGGACGTCGGTCAGCTGCCAGGTGCCCTGCCGGTCCGCCTTGAACGTCAGCTCGTGGTGGGCCTGGAAACCGGTGGTCTTCGGCTCGTTGCCCTTGACCTTCGTGTAGGTCAGCGTCGTGGTCTCGGTGACGTCGGCCTTGGCGGTGCGGCCGGTCACCCGCGTCGCGTCCAGCGTGACCCGGGTGCTGCCGGCGCTGTACTTCTCGCCGAGTTCGGCGAGGCGCGTCTTGCGGTCGCGCAGTTCGGTGAGCGCGGAGCTCTCCTGCCTGTTCTGCGAGGCGGACATCTTCACGTCGCCGGTGAAACGGGACGTGGTCCGCTTGTTTCCGCCCCCCTTCACCAGGGCATCCGTACGGTCGGTGAAGACCGCGTCGGCCAGCCGCTGGAAGGTCGCCTTGGTCGCCGCGTCCACCGTGGGATCGTCGACGACCGCCGCGCCCGCGCTCCAGTTGGGCACCAGGGCCACCCCGGCGACCACGGAGGCGGCAGCGGCCGTGACTATGGCCGCGCGGCTGCGCTTACGGCTCAGTTTTCTCGATTTCAATGCTGTTCCCCTCTACACCGGTACACCTACCGGGAGATGGCATCTTCGCACGGGATGTGAGCCGGTTGTGAAGGGGGATGCACAAGTGGAATCAACGGGTTACAGGCGTCACTTGACGACCGCCGACCAGTTCGGGCTCTGCGCCGGGTCGAGGCTGCGCAGGGCGGCCAGCGTCGAGGGCTTCTGCACGTCCATCCAGTCGGAGAGTTCCTTGAAGGAAACGCACTTGACGCCCTTTTTGGTGCAGACGTTCTTGATGACCTGGTCGATCGCCTTCATGTAGATGTCGCCGTTCCAGTCCTCGAAGTGGTTGCCGATGAACAGCGGCGCCCGGCTGCCGTAGTAGACCCGGTCGAAGCCCTTCATGTACGAGTCGACGGTCATCTGCTCCCAGGTGGAGTACTGCGACGGGTCGCCCTGGGTCTCGCCGCCCGACTGGTTGTAGAGGAAGTTGAAGTCCATCGACAGGGCCTGGTTGCGGTCCGAGTACGGGAGCAGCTGGAGCGGGAAGTCCCAGACGCCGTTCTTCTTCGTCGGCCATATCTGGAAGTCGCCCGGGGAGCTGGCGTCATAGCGCCAGCCGTAGCTCTTGATGGCCTTCAGCAGGTTGGGCTGGCCCTCCAGGCAGGGCGCGCGGCCGCCGGCGACCTCCTTCCTGAAGTCGAAGGGCAGGGCCGGAATGTCCTTGAAGCCGGTGTTGGTCTTCCAGTGCTCCGCGAAGGAGTAGAACTGGTCGATCTCGCTCTTCCACTGCTCGACGCTCCAGTCGCCGCCGCCCTTGGCCTCGCAGAAGTGGCCGTTGAAGTGGGTGCCGATCTCGTTGCCCTGGTTGTAGGCCAGCCGGAGCTGCTCCAGCGTGGTGCGTATGTGCTCGTCCGTGGCGTAGTCGATGGCGGCGTCGCCCGGCTTGTGCATCGGGCCGTGGTAGAGGTCCTTCTTCGCCTTGGGCAGCAGGTAGATGCCCGTGAGGAAGAAGGTCATGTGGGCGTTGTACTCCTTGGCCAGCTCCCGGTAGTGCGAGAAGAGGTGGTCGCTGCCCTCCAGCGCGCCGTCCCAGGAGAAGACGACGAACTGGGGCGGCCGCTCGCCCGGCTTGAGCGGAACCGGCTTCAGCTGGCCCTTCTGCGGGCCGGTGTAGGAGGTGGAGCCGTCCCCGAGGATCTTGGTCTTGCCGTCCCACGTGGGTTCCGCGGAGTTCTTGGGGGCGGTCTTGGTGCCGTTCTTGCTCGACCCCGCGGCGGCGGTGGGCTCGGTGTGGTCCGGCCGGGTCAGGACCAGGAAGCCCGCGACGACGGACGCCACGACGAGCAGGGCGGCGAGGGTCATGACCTGCGGGCGGGTTGCCCGGGGGGCGGGACGGGCCTTGGCCCTGCGGCGGCGGCCGGACGACGACTTTGTGCGGGTCATGCGGGGCTCATTCTGCGAGGCGGGCGGCGGGTTGCGGGACGGCCACCGGGATCAGCCGATTCCCATGGCTTTGGACCATACGGCGTACGGGACGCCGTCCATGGTGGTGCCGGCCAGTCCCTTGAGGGGCAGCGGTTCCAGGGACTTGGCCAGATCGATGCGGTAGACGACGACCGCGGTGGTCACGGACGAGGCGGTGCCCGTGTACCAGGAGGCGGTGTCGTCCTCGGTGGTTCCGGCCTTCCCGGACACCTCGGCCGTGGCGGGCGCCGCGGCCGGGTGGGCGAGGCGGAAGGACTCGGTGAGCGCCCGGCTGACGTCCTGGGCGACCTCCGCGCCGACCGCGCGCTGCGGGCGCGGGGTGGCCAGGGGGACCCGGGCGCCGTTGCGGGTGATCCGGCGCACCGAGTACGGCTCGGTGTGCTTGCCGTCGGCGGCGAACGTGGCGTATCCGCTGGCCATCCGGATCGCGCTGGGGGTGGAGCTGCCCTGGGACAGCGCGGGCACCTGCCGGCCGATGGTGGAGGCGAGCAGGCCGGAGGCGGTGGCCGTGCGGGTCACCTTGTCGAGGCCGGTGTCCATGCCGAGCTGCATGAAGGGCGCGTTCACCGACTGGGCGAGCGCCTTGTCCAGGGTGATCGGCCCGTAGGACTTGCCGCCGTCGTTGTGGGCCGTGACCCGTTTGCCGCTGCGGTCCCAGTAGGGGCCCTCGGGGGTGGTGACGATGTGGCCGTCGTTGCCGTCGTAGACCGTCTCGGGCGTGATGGGGCTCGGGATGCCGTTGCGTTGCTTGACGACGCCGTGCTCGAGCCCCGCGGCGTAGACGAACGGCTGGAAGGCAGAACCGGCCTCGACGGTGGTCGCGTTGGACTCGTTGAAGCCCTGGGTGCGGTGGTCGGGGCCGCCGTAGACGGCGAGGATCCGGCCGTCGGTGGCCACCGAGGCGGCTCCGTAGTGCGCGGTCCTCGCTTCCTTGGGGTGGTCCTGCTTGGCCTGCTTGCGGGCCTTGGAGACGGCGTCGGTGAGCACCTTCTCCCGCTTGCGGTCGAAGGTCGTGTAGATCTGGTAGCCGCCCAGGTCGAACTCCTGGTCCGTGAGGTGCGCGGACTTCTTGGCGTACTGGGACGCCAGCTCCACCAGGTAGTCGCTCTGCTCACCGGTGTCGTACAGCGGGTTGCTCTTCAGCGGCTCGGGGAACGTCTTGTACTCGGCCCGCTCCCGCGGCGACAGCTTGCCGATCTTGACCATCCGGTCCAGGATCCAGGACCAGCGCTCGACGGCCCGCTTGTGGTTGGCCTGGCTGAGGGTGGGGTCGTAGAGGCCGGCGCCCTTGAGCAGGCCCGCGAGGCAGGCGGCCTCGGAGGCGTTGAGCTTGCTGACGTCCTTGCCGTAGTAGGCCTGGGCCGCGCGCTGGATGCCGTAGGTGCCGCGGCCGAACCAGCTGGTGTTGAGGTATCCCTCGAGGATCTGGTCCTTGCTCATCTTGTTGTCGAGCTTGAGGGAGATCATCGCCTCGGTGAACTTGCGGCTGACGGTCTGGTTCTGGGTCAGGTAGACGTTCTTGACGTACTGCTGCGTGATGGTGGAGCCGCCCTCGGTGTCCCCTTGGCCGACCGTGCGCCACAGGGCCCGGGTGATGCCCTTCACGGAGATGCCGGGGTCGCTGTAGAAGCTCTCGTTCTCCGCCGCGAGGACCGCCCAGCGGACGTCCTCGGGTATGTCCTTCAGCGGCATCGCCTGCCGCTGCACCCAGCCGGTGCGGGCCATGGGCGTGCCGTCGGACCAGAAGTAGACGTTGTCCTGCTGGGTGGCGTACGTGTTGAGGTTGTCCGGTATGTCGGTGACGGCGTAGGCGACGACCAGGAACATGCCGGTCAGGCCGATCGCCGTCAGCCAGGCCCCCAGCCACTGCCGCCAGGAGGGTATCCAGCGGCGCCAGCCGGTACGGCCGGGGCGCGGGTAGACCGGCTTCAGTGTGCGGGCGTAGGGGGATATGCGGGCGGCGAGCGGGGCGAGGTACTGCGTGACGGCGGCGGTGACACGAGCAACGGCCGGGGGCAGCGCGGGTCCGCCACGCGGTTTGCGCCGGTCGGCGCGGCGGCCGGGCGGGCGGGCGGTCTCCCGGGGCCGGAACACGCGCAGCGCCATGGTCTCGTCGGGTCTCGGCGGCGCGTCCTCGTCGCCGCCGTCCCTGCCGCCGGTGCCCTTGCCTTCGGCGCCCCTGTCGCCGTCAGGGGCCTTCTCCTCGAGCGCCTCCTTGCGGGCGGCGTCCTTGCGCAGGGCCTCGACGCTCAGCTGCATGGTCTCGTCCGCCTTGCGCAGGGCGTCGACCTTCAGCTGCATGGTTTCGTCCGGCGGCAGCGAGGAACCCGCCGCGGGGCGCTCGTCCGGCCCGACACGACGGCCCCGGGGACGGCGGCCCTCCTCGGGGGCGCCTTCCCCCTGTCCTGCCTCGGTCACTCCTGTGTCTCCCTCCGCACTCGGTCTTGCGCGCGGGTAGACTCAGCGGGTGGACTGGACCACCGCTCACGCGGCGTACGCCCCCCTCTTCCCCCGGTTCTTCCGGTCTTGCGGCCCCTCGCGGTACTCACAAATTATCAGCGATCTTTTCAAAATCTCCGCACTAGTGCCCGACAGAAACCAACAGTAATGAAACTCTGAGTCGCCCCTGCCACCGCCCCTCCCGTTAGCCTGTCCCCATGCCTCGCTACGAGTACCGCTGCCGCAGCTGCGGCGACACCTTCGAACTGAGCCGTCCGATGGCCGATTCCGCCGCCCCGGCGGCCTGCCCCGCCGGTCACGACGACACGGTCAAGCTGCTCTCCACGGTCGCGGTCGGCGGCTCGGCGGCCGCTCCCGCATCCGCGCCGCGCGCGGGCGGCGGTGGCGGCGGGTGCTGCGGAGGCGGCTGCTGCGGCTGAGCCCGCCCACCGGGCGGTGACACCCGGCGGGCGGCTGCCGGGGCAGGTCACCCGGGCGCCCGTACGGCCTTCAGGAACTCACGGGTGATCCGCTCCCCCGCCAGCACCCCCCGCTCGGGCAGGGCGGTGATGCCGGGCGCCCGCCAGCCGGTGTCGGCCAGCTCGCCGTGGCCCGGGCGCCAGCCCCGGTCGACGGCCAGCAGCAGGTCGGCGTCGAGGAGCGAGTCGCCCGCGCCGAGGACGAGCTCCGCGCCGGTGCGGCGGGCGACCTCACGGACGGCGGCGCTCTTGGTGAGCGGCTTGGGCACCGCGTAGATCTTGCGGCCCTGGAGGGAGACCGTCCAGCCGCGGTTCTCCGCCCACACGGCGAGCTCCTTCACCCAGTCCTCGGGCAGCAGTTCACGCTCGACGACGAGGTAGGCGAAGAGGTCCTCGGCGACGCGGTGCTTGCGGACCCAGAGCGGGTCGGCGGTCCGCAGCAGGTGCTCCTGCACCTCGGCGAGCGGCGCGCACTCGCCGGCCAGCCGCTCGGTCACCCGCCGGTGCCAGTCGCCGTCCGAGACACCGTCCACCAGCAGATGGCCGCCGTTGGCGCAGATCGCGTACACGGGTGCCGGGCCCGGCAGGTTGATGCGCTGGTACTGCTTGCGGGTACGGGTGGTCGTCGGCACGAACACCGCCGCGTCCCCGAGATCGGTGAGCAGCCCGGCCGCCGTCTCCGTCATGTACGACAGCGGCCTGCTCTCGTGCACCTCCACGCACAGCAGCCGGGGCGCCCGCGGGTCCGGCATGGTCAGCGCCAGGGCCGCCGAGGAGTAGATCAGCGTACGGTCGAGATCGCTCGCCACCAGCACCGGCATCAGACGTTCACCGCCTTGCCGTCGGCGCCGGTCGCGCCGCGCGTGTACCGGGGGTGGATCAGGCCCACGCAGGTGTACGGCAGCTCGTCGACCTCCTCGACGGGTACGTCCCGTTGCGCCGCCAGCAGGCGCACGTGGTCGAGGTCCCGGCCCGCCCCGGCCCGGGCCAGGATCTTCCACGGGACGCGGCGCAGCAGCACGCGGGTGGTCTCGCCGACGCCCGGCTTGACCAGGTTCACGTCGTGGATGCCGTACGCCTCGCTGATGCGCTCCACCGCCCGCCAGCCCTCCCAGGTGGGCGTGCGGTCACCGGCCGCCAGCTCCTTCACGGCCTCGGCGACGCCGTCGGCGACCTCCGGGAAGCGGGCGGAGACCGCGTCCAGGAAGGCCACGGACACGTCCGCCCCGGCGAGTTCGCGGTAGAACTTCGCGCCGTGGAAGTCGCCCGGCCCCACCAGGTCCGCGCGCAGCACGGTGCGGGAGACCAGGCCGGAGACGGTCGAGTTGAGGCAGGCGGAGGGGATGAGGAAGTCCTCGCGGGTGCCGTACGTCCGCACGCACGAGCCAGGGTCGGCCAGCACCGCGATCTCCGGGTCGAAACCGGTGATCCCGTCGGAGTCCTCGAACTCCTTCAGCGCGTCGGCGAGCTCCCGGGTGATGGCGCCCTTGCCGGTCCAGCCGTCGACGAAGACGACGTCCCGGGGGTCGTGGTGGGCGGCCAGCCAGCGCAGGGCGTTGGCGTCGATGCCCCGGCCGCGCACGATGGACACGGCGTAGTGCGGCAGCTCCAGGCCGTGCCGGAACTGCGCCCAGCGGCGCATGAGCACGCCGACGGGGGTACCCGCGCGGGCCAGGGAGACCAGCACCGGGCGGGGCGACCGCTCGGCGATCACGGTCTCGGTCACGACGCCGACGGCCCGCGCGAGCCGGGCCGCGGAGGTTTCCAGGGCGGCGTGGAACAGCGCCTGGTAGTGCTCGCTCGGCTGGTACTCGACGGGCAGCGACTCCGCGTAGTGCGCCCCGCCGCTCTGGATCGCCTCCTCGCGCTCCTCGGTCGGCGCCTCCAGCGTCACGTCCGACAGGTCCCGCAGCAGCCAGCCGACCTCCTCGGGCGGATACGAGGAGAAGTCGGGGCCGCGGAGGGGCTCGGGCAGCATGGGTGGCCTTTCGGGGGCGTGCGGGGGCTCGGGGACGTACGACGGTACGACGCCGAGCACGACGTACGGGACGTGCTCGGCCAGTCGTGCCAGGAGGCCGTGCGGGGCGTGCAGCGCGGGGGTGTCGGCGACCGAGTCGACGACGGCGACGACCGCGTCGAAGCCGGCGCCCGCGACGTTGTAGGCGTAGCGCTCGCCGGGGCCGTCGGCGGGGTCGTCATGGGCGGGGAAAACGATTCGGCTGCGTATCGCGTAACCGGGGTCGTCGACCGCGAGCACGGGCGAGCGGGTGGTGGTGGAGTAGCGCACCTCGGCCGCCACCGCCCGCTCCAGCGCCTCGGCCAGCCGCAGCGGGGCGTACATCAGCTCCTCGAACCCGAGCACGAGCACCCGCCGGGCGCCGGCGGGCAGCGCCTCGGCGACCCGGGCGGCCATGCCGGGCAGCGCGCCCTCGAGCCGGCCGCGGTCCGCGGGCGTGAACCCGTGCCGCCCCCCGTCGGGAACCGGTGTTCGCCGCGTTCCGCGACGAGATGCACCGGCTGGTCGAACTGGCCGCCGAC
>NZ_JBEXLP010000082.1:0-31393 GCF_040610035.1 Streptomyces sp. NPDC004542 | reverse complement strand
AAGCCGCAGTGGTAGCCGCCTGGTCAGGCCACGACCAGACCGACAGCCCCACCCGAAAGCCCGAAACGGGCATCACGTCACATACCGCCCTCTGATACGGGAGCCTGGGTCTGCCACTCGTGACCGAGCGACGTACCTAGCTCCGTGTCTGTCAGGAGTCACTGAGCTAGGAGCCGCGTCGTCCAATGCATCTGCGCACGTCAGACCACGTACAGAGGCCGTGGCGGGATTCGAACCCACGTAACTCGCTTTGCAGGCGAGCCCCTGAACCACTCGGGCACACGGCCGTGACTGACTCTCATCCGCACGGCCGTGGCGGGATGCGCACCGGCCGTGTTGATGAGACGACGGTAGGCCGGGGTCGTCGGGCGGCTCAAGGGGAGCGCCGGGCCTGCAATGGGACTGCCACACGCCGTTCATGAAAGGGGTCCCGGGGCGGGCCGGGACGGAGGACCAAGGTCGCAGGTCGCCGGCGACTTCGGACAGGGGCCAAACCGGGCCGTGCACCTTACGCTGGCGGTCATGACTGCCCTTGAACCACGCGACACCGGAGTCGCTGACGCCCCTGTCGACCGCCCGGAGGACACGGACACGGTCCTCGGGCGGTCCTACCGTGCCCTGAGCGCCGGCATCGTGTCCGTCGTGCTGCTGATCGCCTTCGAGGCGACCGCGGTGGGTACGGCGATGCCGGTGGCCGCTAGGGAACTGGGCGGGGTGTCGCTGTACGCGTTCGCGTTCTCGGGGTACTTCACGACGAGCCTGTTCGGGATGGTGTTCGCCGGGCAGTGGTCCGACCGGCGGGGTCCGCTGGGGGCGCTGACCACCGGGATCGGGGCCTTCACGGCCGGGCTGGTGGTGGCCGGGACCGCCGGCACGATGTGGGTGTTCATCGTGGGGCGGGCCGTGCAGGGCCTCGGCGGCGGCCTCGTGATCGTGGCGCTGTACGTCGTCGTCGGCCGGGCCTATCCCGAGCGGCTGCGGGCGGCGATCATGGCGGCGTTCGCGGCGAGCTGGGTCGTGCCGTCGATCGTGGGCCCCCTGGCGGCGGGCGCGGTGACCGAGCATCTCGGCTGGAGGTGGGTGTTCCTCGGCATCCCCGCGCTGGTCGTCTTCCCGCTGGGGCTCGCGCTGCCGCAGATACGGCGGCGGGCCACGGGGCCCGTCGAGGCGGGCGCGGACGTCGCTTTCGACCGGCGGCGCATCCGGCTCGCCCTCGGGATCTCCCTCGGTGCGGGGCTGCTGCAGTACGCCGCGCAGGACCTGCGGTGGATCTCCGTGCTCCCCGGTGCCGCCGGCGCCGCGCTGCTCGTACCGGCCGTGCTCGGGCTGCTGCCGCGCGGCACCTACCGGGCGGCGCGCGGTCTGCCGTCGGTCGTGCTGTTGCGCGGTGTCGCCGCCGGATCCTTCGTCGCCGCCGAGTCCTTCGTGCCGCTGATGCTGGTCACCCAGCGGGGGCTTTCCCCGACACTGGCCGGCTTCTCGCTCGCGGCGGGCGGGCTGACGTGGGCGCTCGGCTCCTGGATGCAGTCGCGGCCGCGGGTGGAGCCGTACCGGGAGCGGCTGGTGACCGTCGGGATGGTGCTGGTGGCGGCCGCCATCGCCACCGCGCCGAGCGTGCTGATCGACTCCGTGCCCGCCTGGACGGTTGCCGTCGCCTGGGCCTTCGGCTGTTTCGGCATGGGCCTGGTCATCTCGTCCACCAGCGTGCTCCTGCTCCAGCTCTCCGCCCCCGCGGAGGCCGGCGCCAACTCCGCGGCCCTCCAGATCTCCGACGCCCTCGCCAACGTCGTCCTGCTCGCCGCGGCGGGCGCGGCGTTCGCGGCGCTGGGCGGCGGGGCGGCGACCACGACGGCGGCAGAAGCCACGACCGCCTCCGGCACCCACCCGGCCGCCTTCGCCGTGGTGTTCCTGCCGATGGCGGCGGTGGCGCTGCTGGGCACCTGGGTGACGACGCGCTTGCGGGAGCGGTGAGCCGCCGGAATCCGGTCGCCGAGCCGCGGCCCCGCCCCGTACTCTCCTCCGCGTGCACCAGCTGACCGTCTCCCTGGACCCGGCCACCCTGCAGGCCCTCGACGACCTCGCGGATGCGCAGGACCGCTCCTCGCAAGAGGTGGTGCTGGAGGCCGTGCACAGGTATCTCCGCGAGGAGGCCCTCGCCGTCCGGGCCGTCGCCGAGCGGCTGGCCGGGGCGCACGCCGACCTGTTGAGGAGGCTGGGCGAGTGACCCGTCACCTGACCGTCGCCGATGTCACCGCCCTCGCCGAGATCGCCTTCGGCGGCCGGGCGCCCGAGGCGCGCGAGCCGGGGCTGCTCGCATCCGCCGTGCACCGCCCGCGCGCCCGCATGTTCGGTACCGCGGCCTACGACGACCTCTACGAGCAGGCGGCCGCACTGCTCCACGCCCTCGCCACGAACCACCCCCTCGTGGACGGCAACAAGCGCACCGCCTGGCTCGCCACCGCCACCTGCCTCGCCCTCGACGGCGTCGATCTCGCCGCCGTCGACCAGGACACGGCGTACGACCTGGTCCTCGACGTGGCCTCGGGAAAGGAGAGCGACGTCGCCGTGATCGCCGCGCGACTGCGCGTGCTGTGACGTGGATCCCACCCACCGGCGACCCGCCCGCGTCCGCGCATGGGCACCGCCGGACCGCCGGTAGGGTGGCCCGGTTGTCGTATCCAGCCGAGCCGCTCGACCCGGACCGATCCACGGAGACCGTGACTACCACCCGCCCGTCACCCGCCACCACCCTCAACGCAGGGCCCTCCGGGCCCACCCCCATGTCTGCTTCCTCCTCGCACTCGCACCACCTCTCGCCCGCCTTCCCCGGCCGCGCCCCCTGGGGCACCGCCAGCAAGCTGCGTGCCTGGCAGCAAGGGGCCATGGAGAAGTACATCCAGGAGCAGCCGCGTGACTTCCTCGCCGTCGCCACGCCGGGCGCGGGCAAGACGACCTTCGCGCTGACGCTCGCCTCCTGGCTGCTGCACCATCACGTCGTGCAGCAGGTGACCGTGGTCGCGCCGACCGAACACCTGAAGAAGCAGTGGGCGGAGGCGGCCGCGCGGGTGGGCATCAAGCTCGACCCCGAGTACAGCGCCGGGCCGCTCGGCAAGGACTACCAGGGCGTCGCCGTCACCTACGCCGGCGTCGGCGTCCGGCCGATGCTGCACCGCAACCGGGTCGAGCAGCGCAAGACGCTCGTCATCCTCGACGAGATCCACCACGCCGGTGACTCCAAGTCCTGGGGCGAGGCGTGCCTGGAGGCGTTCGAGCCGGCCACCCGGCGGCTCGCGCTCACCGGTACGCCGTTCCGGTCCGACACCAACCCCATCCCCTTCGTGACGTACGAGGAGGGGCAGGACGGGATCCGCCGGTCCGCCGCCGACTACACGTACGGGTACGGCAACGCGCTCGCCGACCACGTCGTCCGGCCCGTCATCTTCCTCTCCTACAGCGGCAACATGCGCTGGCGCACCAAGGCCGGTGACGAGGTCGCCGCCCGGCTCGGCGAGCCGATGACCAAGGACGCCGTCAGCCAGGCCTGGCGCACCGCGCTCGACCCGCGCGGCGACTGGATGCCCGCCGTGCTGCGCGCCGCCGACCAGCGGCTGACCGAGGTCAGGAAGGCCATCCCGGACGCGGGCGCCCTCGTCATCGCCTCCGACCAGGACTCGGCGCGCGCGTACGCCAAGCTGATCCGGGAGATCACCGGCACCAAGGCCACGCTCGTGCTGTCCGACGACGCCGGCGCCTCGAAGCGGATCGACGACTTCAGCGCGAATCAGGACCGCTGGATGGTGGCGGTCCGCATGGTGTCCGAGGGCGTCGACGTGCCCCGGCTCGCGGTCGGCGTGTACGCCACCACCATCTCCACCCCGCTCTTCTTCGCCCAGGCCGTCGGGCGTTTCGTACGGTCCCGGCGCCGCGGTGAGACCGCCTCCGTCTTCCTGCCGACCGTCCCCGACCTGCTCACCTTCGCCAACGAGATGGAGGTCGAGCGCGACCACGCCCTCGACAAGCCGAAGAAGGAGGGCGAGGAGGACCCGTACGCCGAGTCCGAGAAGGAGATGGAGGAGGCGAACAAGGAGCAGGACGAGGACACCGGCGAGCAGGACATGCTGCCCTTCGAGGCGCTGGAGTCCGACGCCGTCTTCGACCGGGTCCTCTACGACGGCGCCGAGTTCGGCATGCAGGCCCACCCGGGCAGCGAGGAGGAGCAGGACTACCTCGGCATCCCCGGGCTCCTCGAACCCGACCAGGTGCAGATGCTGCTGCAGAAGCGGCAGGCCCGGCAGATCGCGCACAGCCGCAAGAAGCCGGACACCGAGGCCGACCTGCTGGAGCTGCCCGCCGAGCGGCGGCCGGTGGTCTCGCACAAGGAGATGATGGAGCTGCGCAAGCAGCTCAACACCATGGTCAGCGCGTACGTCCACCAGAGCGGCAAGCCGCACGGGGTGATCCACACCGAGCTGCGGCGCGTGTGCGGCGGCCCGCCGAGCGCCGAGGCGACGGCCGGGCAGCTGCGGCAGCGGATCGCCAAGGTGCAGGAGTGGGCGACGCGGATGAGGTGACGCCGCCGTCGGTCTCCGGCGGCGTGCGACGCCCGCGACACGCCGCACGTATCAGGACGAAGGCCACAGTTCATACGGGGTTGTGCCCGGATTCTGGACGGAGGCTTCCTCTCAGCGAACCGGCTTCGCTACTGTCCCGCTACGCACACGCCCCGTGGCAGCGCCGCCGCGGAGCGCAGCCGTGAAGCGACTGGGTCCGGAGCCGCCGGGCCGCCATGCCGATCGGCGGCCTCTGAAGCGCGTCGCCGGCGGGACTCGGTGACGCGTCCGTCGCGCAGGGGTTGCCGACCTCACCCCTAAGGAGTGGCCGTCGTGACCGCGGAGACCTCTCAGACGCTCGACCGGGGACTGCGTGTCCTCAAGCTGCTGGCCGACACGGACCACGGGCTGACCGTCACCGAGCTTTCCACCAAACTGGGCGTCAACCGGACCGTTGTGTACCGGCTGCTCGCCACGCTCGAGCAGCACGCGCTCGTCCGCCGTGACCTGGGCGGGCGTGCCCGGGTCGGGCTCGGGGTGCTGCGGCTGGGGCGGCAGGTGCATCCGCTGGTGCGGGAGGCCGCGCTGCCCGCGCTCCGGTCGCTGGCGGAGGACATAGGCGCCACCGCGCATCTGACGCTGGTGGACGGGAGCGAGGCGCTGGCCGTCGCGGTGGTCGAGCCGACCTGGACGGACTACCACGTCGCGTACCGGGCGGGGTTCCGGCATCCGCTGGACCGGGGAGCCGCCGGCAAGGCGATCCTCTCCGCGCGGCAGTCGCCGTCGGTGGAGCCCGGTTACACCCTGACGCACGGGGAGCTCGAGGCCGGGGCCAGCGGGGCCGCGGCTCCGCTGCTCGGGGTCACGGGGGTCGAGGGCAGTGTGGGCGTGGTGATGCTCGCGGACGCCGTGCCGGAGCGGGTGGGGCCGCGGGTCGTCGACGCGGCGCGCGAGGTCGCGGAGGCGCTGCGCTGAGCCCGGCGGGGCGCGGCGGACGGCCGGACCGTGGACGGAACCGGCCGTCCCGTAGATTGATGGCGTGCTCTCGCGTCTCACACGTCTCCAGGCCGTCGTCGTCTGCGCCCTGCCCGTCGCGGCCCTGATCGCCACCGCGCTCTTCGCGCCGCTGCCGTTCGCGGTGGCGCAGCCGGGGCCGACGGCGAACGTCCTGGGCAAGAGCAGGGGCACCACGGTGATCACCGTCTCCGGCGCGCCGGTCCGGGCCACGAGCGGGCAGCTGCGGATGGTGACGATCGTGGCGACCGGCCCGGACACCCGCGTGTCGCTGGGCGGCGTGCTCGGCAACTGGTTCCGCACGGACCGCGCGGTGATGCCGCACGACGCGGTCTACCAGGGGGACACCGTCAAGGAGATCGAGAAGCACAACGTCGAGCAGATGCAGCAGTCCCAGGACGCGGCGACCGAGGCGGCGCTGACGTACCTGGACCTGAGCAGCGAGAAGGTCAAGGTCACCCTGAAGCTCGCCGATGTCGGCGGGCCCAGCGCGGGGCTGCTGTTCTCGCTCGGGATCGTCGACAAACTGAACGGCGACGGCAGCGGCGGCGACCTGACGGGTGGCCGCACCATCGCCGGTACGGGCACGATCGACGCCGACGGCAAGGTGGGCGCGGTCGGCGGCGTGGCCCTCAAGACACAGGCCGCCCGGCGGGACGGGGCGACCGTCTTCCTGGTCCCGAAGGACGAGTGTTCCGACGCCGAGGCGGAGCTGCCGAAGGGGCTCAGGCTGGTTCCGGTGACCACCCTGAAGGGGGCGGTGAGCTCCCTGGTGGCGCTGGAGAAGGGCAGGGGCTCCGTACCGAGCTGCTAGGCCCTGTCTGACCCTTCCCGTCGTCGCCCGGAGGGCGGCCGCGCGGCGTCAGGTGCGTGCTCTGGGGGGCCCCCGGCCGAAGGCTGGGGGAGTGACGGGCCTGCACCCGCTGGGGGCGCGCGCATGGCGTCGCGCGGCAGACGGGAATGGTCAGACAGGCCCCAGGCCGTCGCCGGGGCCGGTTCGCGCGTGGCGGCGAGCCGCAGACCGATCCCGACGAGGGTCCAGCCGAGGCGGGTGCGGAGTTCGCTCGGGCGCTTGGCCCGGGCGGCGCGGCGGTAGGCGTCGGCCTGGGCGCGGAGTTCGGCCATGTGCTGCTGGACGAGGTGGATGTGCATCGACTCCCGCGAGGCTTCGGCGTCCGCCTACCTCACCAGCCCCTCCGCCCGCATCCACTCCAACGCCACCTGGTGCGGATCCTGCCCGCCCACGTCCACCCGCGCGTTCAGCCGCCGCGCCACCGCGTTGTCCAGCCTCCGGGTGACCGGGGCGAGCACGTCCGCGATCGCCGGCCACCGCTCGAGCGTCCGGGAGTTGACCTCCGGGGCCGCGTTGTAGTCGGGGAAGAACCTCCGGTCGTCCTCCATCACCACCAGGTCCATCGACTCGATGCGGCCGTCGGTGGTGAAGAGACGTCCGTCCCCGGAACCGCCGCCGACCCCGGACACCCCCGGCCCCCGTCCCCCACCCGCACACCGCCGCCCAGCCCAGCCCGGCCGGCCGCCCGCAGGGGCTGGGTGAGGCCCTCCAGCTCGATGGCGGCCCCACTGACGGACGTCTCAGACACGGGTCCCGATCAGCACGCCCAGCGCGGTGGCCGCCACCGTGCACTGGAAGACCGCCCAGGCGTGCTGCCAGGCATCCGTGAGCAGTTGCTGGTGACGGTCGGCCAGGTACTCCCAGAAGCTCACGCGGCCTCACTCCAGGTCGGCTAGGACGTCCTCTCCTCCGGGTGCTCCGCCGCCTGCTCCACCAGCGGGATGATCCGCAGCGGGACGGGGTTCTCCATCACGATCGCCGTGGCGGCCCGGACGATGCCATCAAAACCGACAACCCGGTCGATCACCCGCTGGAGATCGGCGTTCGAGCGGGCCACCAGACGGCACAGCATGTCCCCGCTGCCCGTGGTGGTGTGCAGCTCCAGCACCTCCGGCACGGTCGCCAAGTGCGCCCGTACGTCGGCCCCTTGCCCCTGCCGGATCTCCAGCGTGGCGAACGCCGTGACCGGGTAGCCGAGGGCCGCCGGATCCACCTGCGGACCGAATCCGCGGATGACTCCGTTCGACTGAAGCCGGTCCAGCCGGGCCTGCACCGTGCCCCGCGCCACCCCGAGCCGCCGGGACATCTCCAGGACCCCGATCCGCGGCTCCCGCGCCAGCAGCACGATGATCCGCCCGTCCAGCCGATCGATCCCCATGGCCCGCCTCCCCGGTGGTCATCCTGTACAGAAAGTCTGCCTGAACGGGCATACGGCTGAGCAGAATGCCCAGTGAACACGCAAACTATTGCGCACCTTGCAGACCAGAGCCACCCTTCGGACATGACGCAGACCACACACCACACTCCCGACACGACCGCCCGGCAGGCCGACCCCTTCCCGGTCAAGGGAATGGACGCGGTCGTCTTCGCCGTCGGCAACGCCAAGCAGGCCGCGCACTACTACTCCACCGCCTTCGGCATGCAGCTGGTCGCCTACTCCGGACCGGAGAACGGCAGCCGCGAGACCGCCTCCTACGTCCTGGAGAACGGCTCCGCCCGCTTCGTGTTCACCTCGGTCATCAAGCCCGACACCAGCTGGGGCCACTTCCTCGCCCAGCACGTGGCCGAGCACGGTGACGGCGTCATCGACCTGGCCATCGAGGTCCCGGACGCCCGTGCCGCGTACGCCTACGCCCTCGAGCACGGCGCCCGCTCCGTGGCCGAGCCGTACGAGCTGAAGGACGAGCACGGCACGGTCGTCCTCGCCGCCATCGCCACCTACGGCGAGACCCGCCACACCCTCGTCGACCGCTCCGGCTACGACGGCCCCTACCTGCCCGGCTACGCCGCCGCGAAGCCGATGGTCGAGCCGCCCGCCCAACGCACCTTCCAGGCCGTCGACCACTGCGTCGGCAACGTCGAGCTCGGCCGGATGAACGCGTGGGTGGAGTTCTACAACAAGGTCATGGGCTTCACGAACATGAAGGAGTTCGTGGGCGACGACATCGCCACCGAGTACAGCGCCCTGATGTCGAAGGTCGTCGCCGACGGGACGCTCAAGGTGAAGTTCCCGATCAACGAGCCCGCGATCGCCAGGAAGAAGTCGCAGATCGACGAGTACCTGGAGTTCTACGGCGGCGCCGGCGTCCAGCACATCGCGCTGAACACGGGCGACATCGTGCAGACGGTCCGCACCATGCGCGCGGCCGGCGTGGAGTTCCTCGACACGCCCGACTCCTACTACGACACCCTCGGCGAGTGGGTCGGGGACACCCGGGTGCCCGTCGAGACCCTGCGCGAGCTGAAGATCCTCGCCGACCGCGACGAGGACGGCTACCTCCTGCAGATCTTCACCAAGCCGGTCCAGGACCGCCCGACCGTCTTCTTCGAGATCATCGAGCGGCACGGCTCCATGGGCTTCGGCAAGGGCAACTTCAAGGCCCTGTTCGAGGCGATCGAGCGGGAGCAGGAGCGGCGCGGAAACCTGTGAATCCGCCGGACGCGCAACCGGCGGACACCGGTTGCGCGTTCTCATGTCCGGTGGGTACCAGGGCGGTACGCACAGGACATCAGGGGGGCCCGTGAGCACAGTGGACCGGCGCGTCGACCTCGCCAAGCCGTCCCAGCGCTGGCTGCACCGGCTCGGCACCCTGCGCGAACCGACCGTCCCGCAGTCCTTCGCCCTCGACGAGGTGAACCGGCACCTGTACGTCCTCCAGGTCACCCGGGGCGGCCTCGAAGCCGGCGACCTGTGCCTGAACCGGCTCGACTACCAGGGCCACGCCCGGGGGCACATGTACCTCAGGGGCTTCGGGCACGGCGTCAGCATGGGCGTGCAGAACGAGGCCGACGGCACCGCCTGGATCTGGACCGAGGCCGACGCGCTGCGCGGCTACGGCAGGGGCGTCACCCGCTTCCACTTCGTGGCCGGGGCCACCCGGACGGCCGAGGACGTCAAGATCCGCCACCCCGTCAAGGGCTCGCGGCACAACCAGCCGGCCGTGTGCATGGCCAGCCGCCGCATCGCCGTCCGCTACCACCTGCACAACGGACCCCGCTACCGCGTCTGGGACCTCGACGCCTTCGTCGCCCGCGACTACGCCGACCCGGTCGCCGACCTGGCCCAGACCGGCGCCCACCCCGACCCGGGCATCCCGTTCCAGGGGTACGCCCTGTCCGGCGACCACCTCTACCAGCTCGCCGGGACGGCCTACGACGACACCGCCAACCCGCCCGCCGGACACGGCAACACCTACGTGTCCTGCCTCGACATCCGCACCGGCGCACTCCTCCAGCAGTGCCGCACCGAGGCCGGCCACTCCCTCGACTTCCGCGAACCCGAGGGCCTCGCCGTGCGCCGGTCGCCGACCCCACGGCTGTGCGTCGGCTTCGCGTCGGGAGAGCCGGGCGCGCGCCGGCTCTCGGTCTACTACAAGCAGTAGGCACCGCGGGCAGCCGGCGCCGCGCGCGGGCGGCACCGCGGGCGGCGCGGCTCAGCTCTCCGGCGGTTCCTCGTCGGGCGGCTCCCCCAGCCGGGCCAGCGCCGACTGCGCGGACGGCACCCCCAGCGGCGAGAAGTACGGATTGATCCGCAGGGCCTCCTGCAGATGGCGCCGCGCCGGGCCGCTGAGGTCCAGCTCCCTCTCGATCATGCCCAGGTGGAACGAGTACACCGCGCTGCGCACCCCGCCCCCCTTGTCCTTGTCCGTCGCGATCCGGGCGAACTCCAGCGCCTCCTCGTCCTCACCCACCCGGTGCAGCGCCCAGCCCAGCGCGTCGGCCACCTCGATGCCCGGCTGCGTCTCCCACTCGTCCCGCAGCCGTTCGACGGCCTCCTCCCGGTCCCCGTGGTCCGCCTCGAACCGCCCGAGGAGCAGGTCCTCGTCCACCCCGTCGGCCTCGTCCTGTGCCGCCCGGTCCCGCAGCAGGTCGTACTGCGCCCGCGCCTCCTCCTCCCTGCCCAGCGACTCGTACAGCTCGCCCAGCTCCAGGGCGTACCGGGGGTCGGGCCGCGCGGCGAGCGCCGTCCGGTAGGCGGCCAGCGCCTCCGAGGTCCGCCCCAGCGCGGCCAGGACGCGGCCCCGGCCGGCCGCCGCGGCCCGCAGGCCGGGGGCGAGGCGGCCGGCCGCCTCGAAGTGCCGCAGCGCCTCCTCGCGGTCGCCGCGCTCCCAGGCCAGCTGCCCGGCGCGGGCGAGGTAGTCGGCCTGCTCGGCGGGGGTCCGGGCGGCCGCCGCCGCGTCGGCCAGCTGGGCCGCCGCGTCCTCCCGCCAGCCCCGGTCGCGGTAGACGGCCGACGCCCGGACCATCACCGCCGGGCGTGCGGCGGCCCCGGTGTGCAGCGCCAGCAGCTTGTCCAGCGTGCTCCGGCTCGCCTTGTAGTCGCCGAGCCCGGTGTAGGCGTCGATCAGCACCGCGTACGCCGACCAGCGCTTCGGCGCCAGCTTCCGGGCCTGCTCGCCCCAGTTCCGGGCCACCGCGAAGTCCCGGCGCGCGTTCGCCAGCGCCGCCAGCCCCTCCAGCGCCTCGACGTTCTTGTCGCCCTTGGCGTCGAGGGACTCCCGCAGCGCCCGCTCGGCCCGCGGGTAGTCCGCGGTGTCGGCGGTCAGCCGCCCCCGCTCCAGATAGGCGGTGCCCAGCACCGCCCACGCCCGCGCGTCCCGCGGATGCGCCCGCACCTGGTTCTCGCGGTCGCCGATCAACCGGGTCAGGTCGGGCAGCGCGGCCGGCACCCCGGCGGTCACCGCGGCCGGTGCCTGCGCGTGCGCCCGCGCCTTCGGGCCCGGCGCGGGGAGGCCGGCCCTGTGCGGCGGGTCCTTCGGCAGCAGCACCAGCGCGCCGCCGACCGCCGCGGTGCCCGTCACCGAGGCCACCAGCAGCACCCGTCGCAGCAGGCGTCGACGGGGCCGCCGGGGCCGCTCGGCCACCAGGGACGTTCCCGGACCGGACTGTCGCTTCGTCATGGCGCATACTGTGCGTCAATATGACCACCGCATCCGGGTGGCCCAAGGGAGCCGCGGACGGGGTTCACACCGATGGCCCCGGGTGCGACGCTGTGATCATGAGCCGTATCGAAGCCCCGCGTGACGAAGCCCAGGGCAACCTCACCGACCGGCTGCTCGCGGGCCTGCCGGCCGAGGCGATCCTCACCGACCCCGACGTCACCGCCTCCTACGCCAACGACATGGCCAGCTTCTGCCCGGCCGGCGCCCCGGCCGTGGTGGTGCTGCCGCGCACGGTCGAGGAGGTCCAGCACGTCATGCGCACCGCCACCGAGCTGCGGGTGCCGGTCGTCCCCCAGGGCGCCCGCAGCGGCCTGTCCGGAGCGGCCAACGCCTCCGACGGCTGCATCGTGCTCTCCCTGACCAGGATGGACCGCATCCTGGAGATCAACCCGGTCGACCGGCTCGCGGTCGTCGAACCGGGCGTGGTCAACGCCGTCCTCTCCCGCGCGGTCGGGGAGCACGGCCTGTCCTACCCGCCGGACCCCTCCAGCTGGGAGATGTGCACCATCGGCGGCAACATCGGCACCGGCTCGGGCGGGCTGTGCTGCGTCAAGTACGGGGTGACGGCCGAGTACGTCCTCGGCCTGGACGTCGTCCTCGCCGACGGACGCCTGATGTCCACCGGGCGCCGCACGGCCAAGGGCGTGGCGGGCTACGACCTGACCCGGCTGTTCGTCGGCTCGGAGGGCTCGCTCGGCATCGTCGTGCGGGCCGTGCTCGCGCTGAAGCCCAAGCCGCCGGAGCAGCTGGTGCTGGCCGCCGAGTTCTCCTCGGCCGCCGACGCCTGCGACGCCGTGTGCCGGATCATGGCGGGCGGCCATGTGCCGTCCCTCCTCGAACTGATGGACCGTACGACCGTCAGGGCGGTCAACGCCCTCGGCCGCATGGGCCTGCCGGAGACCACCGAGGCCCTGCTCCTCGCCGCCTTCGACACCCCCGACCCCGCCGCCGACCTCGCCGCCCTCGGCGCGCTGTGCGAGGCCGCGGGCGCCACCCGGGTGGTCCCGGCCGAGGACGCCGCCGAGTCCGAACTCCTCCTCCAGGCCCGCCGGATGTCCCTCGTCGCCCTGGAGGCCGTCAAGGGCACGACGATGATCGACGACGTGTGCGTGCCCCGGTCGCGGCTCGCCGAGATGCTCGAGGGGGTGGAGCGGATCGCGCAGAAGTACCGGCTGACCATCGGCGTGTGCGCGCACGCCGGGGACGGCAACACCCACCCGACCGTGTGCTTCGACGCCCAGGACACGGACGAGACCCGGCGGGCCCGCGAGTCCTTCGACGAGATCATGGCCCTCGGTCTGGAACTCGGCGGCACCATCACCGGCGAGCACGGCGTCGGCGTCCTGAAGAAGGAGTGGCTGGCCCGCGAGGTCGGCCCGGTGGGCCTGGAGATGCAGCGCGCGGTCAAGCAGGCCTTCGACCCGCTGGGCATCCTGAACCCCGGCAAGCTGTTCTGACGGCCCGCCGCCGCACTCACTGGGCGAACAGGTGATCGAGCGCGTCGTCGATCCCGAGCCGCTCGCCCTCGGTTCCCGGGGGCACGGCGCGCAGCGTGCGCTCCAGCCAGGCGGCCAGCTGGGCGGCCGGTGCCTCCAGCAGGGCGTCACCGTCGGGTGAACTCAGCGCCATCAGGACGACGCCGCGCCCCTCCACCCTCGTCGGCCACACCCGGACGTCACCCTGCCCGGACGGCCGGAACACCCCCTGCACCAGCAGGTCACGGGAGAAGGTCCAGTTCACGGGCTGTTCGGAGGTGATGTGGAAGGTGATGTGGACGGCGTACGGGTCGTCCGAGTGGTAGCCGAGCCGGGCCGGCACCGGGACGCTCCGCTCGGCGGTCAGGATGAGCCGCAGCTCCAGTTCGCGTTCCACCACGGTGTAGTGCATGACGTGCCGTTCCTCTCTCCTCGGGGCCGCCGGGAGTGGCCCGTACCGGAGGAGAGGCGGTCCGGGCCCGGGCATTACGCGGGTTCGTGGGGACTTTTTTTCGAACCGGGGCCGGGACTTGTGAAGTCCTGGCACGAGGTCGCCCGGAAAGGGGCGGGTCCTGCGTGACTGGCGTGGGGGACGGCGCGCGTCTGGTAGATGTGGAGGCCTCCATACGACCTGCGAACAGATACGGGACGACGCGGACATGAGCGCCCCAACCCCGGCCCCCGGCGACGACAGGCCCCGCGAGGGCTACTACCCGGACCCGTCCATCCCCGGCTACGTCCGGTACTGGAACGGCGCCGCCTGGGTGCCGGGCACCAGCCGGCCGGCGCCCGAGGACGGCGAGACGCTCGCCCCGCCGCCCGGCTCCTGGCCCGGCCAGGCACCGGGCCCGGCGCCCGGACCGCCGCCGGGCCTGCCGTCGGGACCGCCGTCGGGACCGCCGTCGGTCGAGGAGACCGGCCCGCACTTCTTCGACGAGGACCCGCCGCAGGGCGGCCCGGCGGAACCGGCGTCGGCGTGGGGTGCCGACCGGGCGCAGCAGTCCGGCTTCGGCGGCGAGCAGGACCGCCGGGTCTCCTGGGGCGCGGATCCGCGGCTGCCGGCCGACTCCCCGGCCCACCCGGACGGCCGGGCGGCCCGCACCGACGGCACCGCGACGATCCCGCCCGCCGGCCAGGCCCCCGGTGACCTCGACCCGGGCGGCACGTTCGTCTTCCGGCGTCCGACGGCGGGGTCCGCCGGTCCGGCGGACGACGGGACGATGACGTTCCGGCCGGTCTCCCCGAACGGCCCGGCCCCCGGCCAGGGGACGGGCGGGGCGTCGGGCGGCCCCGGGACGGGCCCCGGGACTGCGGGCTCGAGACCCGGGTTCGGGGCGCAGGGTCCCGTCAGGGCCGGTTCCGGCGGCCCGAAAGCGGGCGGAGCGGCCTCCTCCGGAGCTGCCTCCGGAGCTTCCGGAACCGCTTCCGGGGCTCCTTCGGGGCCCGGCTTCGGCGCCGGGAAGGCCGCCGCGGCCCGCGCGGCCGCGGCGCAGGCACAGGGCCAGGGCCAGGCCTGGGTCCCCGGCCAGGCCTCGGCCCCGCCCCAGGGCAGCGTCCCGGGCCACGGCCAGGTCCAGGTGCCCGGGCAGGCGCAGGGCGACGCGGGCCGTGCCCAGGCGGGGCCGCTCTCCCCGGGTCCCGGGGCTCCGGCCGCCGCCTCGGTCCCTCCCCAGGCGAGCGCCCCGCCGGCCGGCGCCGGCGCCCCGATGAGCAGTGGGCCGGGCGGCGGGCAGTCGTCGTGGGCGCAGCAGGTGCACCGGCTCGCGGGTCCCGGCGACGAGCCGCCCGTGGCACCGTGGAAGCCGCCGGTGGAGGACCCGTTCCAGGCGATGGCCCGAAAGCAGGCGGCGGCACGGCCCGCGGGCATCGGCAAGCGGCTGGCCGCCCGGCTGGTCGACACGCTGGTCCTCGGCGCGGTCACCGCCGCGGCCGCCGTACCGCTGGGCGCCAAGGCGGTCGACCACGTCCAGGAGAAGATCGACGCGGCCAAGCTGTCCGGCCGTACCGTGACCGTCTGGCTGCTGGACGGCACGACCGGCGCCTGCCTCGGCATCGTCCTCGGCGTCCTGCTCCTCACCGGCGTGCTGTACGAGGTGCTGCCCACCGCCAAGTGGGGCCGCACGCTGGGCAAGAAGCTGTGCGGCCTCCAGGTGCGGGACATCGAGGCGCACGAGCCGCCCACCGTCGCTCTCGCCCTGCGCCGCTGGCTGGTCTACAGCGTCCCCGGCCTGCTCGGCATCGGCGTCGTCGGCGTGCTGTGGTGCCTGTTCGACCGCCCGTGGCACCAGTGCTGGCACGACAAGGCCGCCCACACCTTCGTGGCGGGCTGACGCCCGTCCCGGCCGCGTCCCCCGGACGGGCGTTCGCCGGATGCGGAGCGGGGGTGTTCGCGATCGACTCGGGCCATGAGCAGCGAACCGCCCCCCGGCTCCGGACCGCAGCCCCCGGAGGACGACCCGTTCAGGAAGCAGCCCCCGCCGGGCGAGGGGCCGGGCTCGCCGTACGGTGATCAGCAGCCGCCCGGCGGTGGTCAGCCCCCCGGCGGTGGTCAGTCCCCCGGCGGCGGTCAGCCCCCCGGCGGCGGGCAGCCGCCGCCCTACGGTGGTCAGCAGCCCCCGTACGGCAGTCAGCCGCCGCCCTACGGCGGTCCTCCCGGAGGCGGCGGTTACCCCGGCGACCCGCTCGCCGGTATGCCCCCGCTCGCGGACAGCGGCAGGCGCACCCTGGCCCGCATCATCGACATGATCATGGTGGGCATCGTGGTCTGGCTGCTCACCCTGGGGTTCGGGGTGCGCGAGTACCAGATGAACGGCGACCGGATCGAGATCGGCAAGTCGTTCGCGCAGTCGCTCATCGCCGCCGTGCTCTACGTCGCCTACGACACGTTCATGATCGCGAGGTCCGGCCAGACCCTGGGCAAGAAGTGGCTGCGCATGCGGGTGGCCAACCTCAGCGACGGCACCACGCCCTCCCGGCAGACATCACTGCTGCGCGCCCTGGTGCTGTGGCTGCCGTTCGCCTTCTGCTGCGCCTGCATCTGGACGGCGATCTGCGGCGGCTGGAGCTACTTCGACCGGCCCTACAAGCAGGGACTGCACGACAAGGCCGCCAAGACGGTGGTGGTCAGCACCGGCTGACGGCCCGGCGGGTGTCAGGGAGCCGTGGGCTCGCGCACCGGTTCGAGCGCGGCGGCCACCGGCTCCCGCCGCACGCGCACCCGCTCGCCGGCCACCGGGGCCGGGGCCGGTGCCTCGGCCGGCGCCTCGGCCGTGCGCTGCTTCGGCAGCGGGACCGTCATGGCGACCAGGAGCCCGAGGGCGAGCGCCGCGAGGGCGATCACCGTGATCCCGAGGCCCGAACTCGTCTCTGACAGCAGCAGCATGGCGAGCGTCGAGAAGATCACGGTGCAGGAACCGTAGGCGAGCTGTGCGGCGGTCGGACGAGGCATGGCAATCGTGTCCTCGGAAGATGTGGGGGTGAGACGGGACGCCGGCCTGTGTTTCCGCCGACTTCCGGGCGTTCCACCATTCGACTCTATTCGCCTGCATGCCCGAGCGGAACGGCCGGTAAGCATGACCTAACCCACGGTACCGGTGCACAAGGGGCGCACGGAGTCATGGCGTCCACCAAGTGGACGGACTCACGCGCCGGTCGAGCGGGACGCGAGGTGTTCGTAAAGCGAACCCCGTCTCCGCATAGTGCACTTGACCTGCTCAAGTCAAGGTCTGTCTTTTCTCTTAAACCTCTAGTCAAATGTCGTCACTTGACTACACGCGTTGATCAGGCGCGCGCGGGCTTCCTTCCATGACCGGAACCCTCCTTCCGTGCGCGCGGACGCGGGGGAGGAACTCAAGTGACCAGCAGACCCTGGACGTTCAGAGCGGCCGCGATCGGCGTCGCGCTCGCGGCGGCCTCCGCCACGTTCTCCACCTTCGCCGTGGCGGAGGCCAGCACCACCGCCAAGTCCGCTGCCGCCAACCGGCACGACCCGGCACCGGTGAACCAGCGGGCGCACGACCTCGACGGCCCGCTGAGCAAGACCCAGAAGGCCCAGCGCCAGGAGGCCCTCAGCCAGGTCATATCCGGCAAGGCCAAGGCAAAGGAGCGCAACGGCTCCAAGGTCGTCCAGCTCAAGGGCAAGAAGGGCGACAGCAAGTACGTCGAGCTGGGCCGGGAGAAGACCGACAAGATCTTCACCATCCTGGTCGAGTTCGGCGACAAGACGGACCCGAAGTACGGCGGCACCGCGGGCCCCCTGCACAACCAGATAGCCGCGCCGGACCGCAAGAAGGACAACTCGACGGCCTGGCAGAAGGACTACGACCAGGCGCACTTCCAGGACCTGTACTTCGGCACCGGCAAGAAGACCGAGTCGGTGAAGAAGTACTACGAGAAGCAGTCCTCGGGCCGCTACTCGGTGGACGGCGAGGTCTCCGACTGGGTCAAGGTGCCCTACAACGAGGCCCGTTACGGCAACGACGCCTGCGGCTCCACCAACTGCCCGAGCGTGTGGAACGTCGTCAGCGACGGTGTGACCGCCTGGGTCGCGCAGCAGAAGGCGGCCGGCAAGTCCGACGCGGACATCAAGGCGGACCTGGCCGAGTACGACCAGTGGGACCGCTACGACTACGACGGCGACGGCGACTTCAACGAGCCCGACGGCTACGTCGACCACTTCCAGATCGTGCACGCCGGCGAGGACGAGTCCGCGGGCGGCGGCGTCCAGGGCACCGACGCGATCTGGGCCCACCGCTGGTACGCCTTCGGCACCGACGCCGGCGCCACCGGCCCGGCCAACAACAAGCTGGGCGGCGCGCAGATCGGCGACACCGGCATCTGGGTCGGCGACTACACCATCCAGCCGGAGAACGGCGGCCTGGGCGTCTACGCCCACGAGTACGGCCACGACCTCGGCCTGCCGGACGAGTACGACACCAACGGCGGCGAGAACTCCACCGGCTTCTGGACGCTGATGTCCTCCGGCTCCTGGCTGGGCACCGGCAAGGACGCCATCGGAGACCTGCCCGGCGACATGAACGCCTGGGACAAGCTCCAGCTGGGCTGGCTCAACTACGACGTCGCCAAGGCCGGCGTCAAGTCCTGGCACAAGCTGGGCGTCGCCGAGTACAACACCAAGTACCGGCAGGCGCTGGTGGTCAACCTGCCCGACCGGGCGGTCACGACCGAGGTCGTCGTCCCCGCGCAGGGCTCGACCCAGTGGTGGAGCGGCAGCGGCAACGACCTGAAGAACACGCTGACCCGGTCCGTCGACCTCACCGGCAAGTCCTCGGCCACGCTGACCCTGGACGGCTACTACGACATCGAGGCCGACTACGACTACCTCTACACCGAGGTGTCGACCGACGGCGGCGCCAACTGGACCGCGCTGGACGGCACGGTGGACGGCCAGGCCATCCCGCGTGACGCCAGCGACACCCCGGCCCTGACCGGCACGGTCGACGGCTACAAGAAGCTGTCGTACTCCCTCGACGCCTACGCCGGCCAGAAGGTCCAGCTCCGCTTCCGTTACCAGACGGACGGCGGCGTGGCCCTGAAGGGCTTCGCGGCCGACGAGATCACGCTGACCGCCGACGGCTCGGCGCTCTTCTCGGACGACGCCGAGAGCGCGGACGCCGCCTGGACCGCGAACGGCTTCTCCCGCATCGGCGCGTCCTTCACCAAGGACTACAAGCAGTACTACATCGCCGAGAACCGCCAGTACGTGTCGTACGACAAGACCCTCAAGGTCGGCCCGTACAACTTCGGCTTCTCGACGACCCGTCCGGACTGGGTGGAGCACTACCCGTACCAGAACGGCCTGTTGATCTGGAAGTGGGACACCTCCCAGGTGGACAACAACACCCGGGACCACGCCGGTACCGGCCTGATCCTGCCGGTCGACTCGCACCCGACCCCGCTGAAGTGGACCGACGGCACGCTGATGCGCAACCGCATCCAGGCCTACGACTCGACCTTCGGCTTCGAGCGCACCGACGCCATCACGCTGCACAAGGCGGACGTCGCCGTGAAGATCAAGTCGGCGAAGGGTGTGCCGGTCTTCAACGACCACACCAGCACCTACTACGACGCCTCGAACCCGGCGGCCGGGGTCAAGATCACTGACACCAACACCAAGATCAAGATCCTCAAGCAGGGCAAGGACGGCTCTACGATCGAGCTGGAAGTCGGTCGTGCGGTGAAGTAGTCCGCATTTCCCCAGGTCAGAAGCGTATCGGCGGCAGCCCCTTGGCGGGCTGCCGCCGATCGTGTTTAGGTGCGTCCTGTGACTCTCTTATTGACACCGACCGGAACGGGGATGTGACCGTATGGCCGCAGGAGGTTTCTGCAAGCTGCCGAACGGCACGGTGGTGGTGGCGCTGAACCTGCCCCGCCCCCCGGCCGGCGGTCCCGGCAGCGTGCGGGTGCTCGTGCACGCCCGCAACCGCGCCCGCGCCCTGACCAGGCTGCGCAACCTCGGCATGCGCGCGGTCTACCTGCGGGGCAACGCGGCCCCGCCGTCCCCGGACGAGATCACCGCCGTACTGCACCATCCCGACGGCCTGATCTGGCGGACGGCCCCCGACAACGGTGTCACCGCGCCGGAACCGGTCACGGAGCTGTGGCGGCCGATCCGGGCCCTGCTGAGGCAGCCGGCGACCCAGGGGTGAGGGGGCGGCGGGGGAGCGGTCCGGTCAGCCGGAGACGACCGGCTTGCCGGTCAGCTCCACCCCCGCCTCGCGCATCTCCTCCAGCGCCCGCTCGGTGGTCTCCGCGGCCACCCCGGCGGTCAGGTCGAGCAGCACGTGCGTGCGGAAGCCCTCGCGGGCGGCGTCCAGCGCGGTGGCGCGCACGCAGTGGTCGGTGGCGATGCCCACCACGTCCACCTCGTCGATCTGCCGGGCCCGCAGCCAGTCCGCCAGCCCGACCCCGTTCTCGTCCGCCCCCTCGAAGCCGCTGTACGCCGCCGCGTACGCCCCCTTGTCGAAGACGGCGTCCACCGCGCCCGAGGCCACCGCGGGGGCGAAGTTGGGGTGGAAGCCCACGCCCTCGGTGCCGGCCACGCAGTGCGCGGGCCAGGAGCGGACGAAGTCGGGGTTGTCGGCGAAGTGGCCGCCGGGCGCGATGTGGTGGTCGCGGGTGGCCACCACGTGCCGGTATCCGGCGGGGGCCTGCCCGATCAGCTCGGTGATGGCGGCGGCCACGTCGGCACCGCCGGCCACCGCGAGGCTGCCCCCCTCGCAGAAGTCGTTCTGCACGTCTACGACGATCAAGGCGCGGCGCATGGTCGGTGTCCTTCGGCTATGGGATCTCGAATGGTGGGGGGTGCGGGCCCGGCCGGGAACCTCCGAGCCTAGAGACTTCACACCGGGCGCGGGAGGGGTGCACGCCCCGCGCGCGGGCGCGGCGCACTCCGGGGGAGGCCACCCGGGGTCCGCCCGGTCGGCTCCCGCGCGCTCCACTGCGCCCGGCACGCGGCGGAGGACTCCGGCGGCCCTGCCGGAACGCTCATGCGGACCCTCCCTCCATGCTCCCCCGCGCGCGCGGCGGCGAACAGGGGCTGTGCCCCACGGCCTCGTTCGTCACTGCCTCGTCCGTCACTGCCTCGTTCGTCCGCCGGGGCACTAGCTACCCGAGCCCGGGTGGACGTACTCCGTCGGAATGACCGGTTCCCCGCGGGAGAGCTGGGTCGCCGACAGGGGCAGGCCGGCGCGGGCGGCGGCGTGCCGGTCACGGGAGACGTCCAGGGGCTCGCGGGCGACGACCTCGCCGCCCTTGACCAGCTCGACGAGGAGCTGCCGGTCGGCGAGGGCGGTCGGGACCGGCCCCGTACCGACGACCTCGGCCTCCGCCACCCCGGAGGCGTCCAGCCGCCGCGCGGCCCACTTGCGGCCGCCGACGGAGGTCTTGCCCCCGCCGGACTTCTTCGCCACGGGGACCAGCGCCGCCCTGGGGTCGTCGGACTCGGCGCGGGCGACCAGCTTGTAGACCATGGAGGCCGTCGGGTGCCCGGAACCGGTCACCAGCTGGGTGCCGACGCCGTAGGCGTCCACCGGCGCCGCGGCCAGCGAGGCGATGGCGTACTCGTCGAGGTCCGAGGTCACGACGATCTTCGTGTCGCGGGCGCCCAGCTCGTCCAGCTGCTGCCGCACCCGGTGGGCGACCAGGAGCAGGTCGCCGGAGTCGATGCGCACGGCGCCCAGTTCGGGCCCGGCGACCTCGACGGCCGTCCGGACCGCCTCGGCGACGTCGTAGGTGTCCACCAGCAGGGTGGTGCCCCGGCCCAGCGCGTCGACCTGGGCCCGGAACGCGTCCCGCTCGCTGTCGTGCAGCAGGGTGAAGGCGTGGGCGGAGGTGCCGACGGTCGGGATGTTGTAGCGGAAGCCCGCGGCGAGGTCGGAGGTGGAGGCGAAACCGCCGACGTAGGCGGCGCGGGACGCGGCGACGGCGGACAGTTCGTGGGTGCGGCGGGCGCCCATCTCGATCAGCGGCCGGCCGCCGGCGGCCGCGTGCATCCGGGAGGCCGCGGCCGCGATCGCCGAGTCGTGGTTGAGGATCGACAGGATCACCGTCTCCAGCAGCACGCACTCGGCGAAGGTGCCCTCGACCCGCATCACGGGCGAGCCGGGGAAGTACACCTCGCCCTCCGGGTAGCCCCATATGTCACCCGAGAAGCGGTACCCGGCGAGCCACTCGAGTGTCTTCTCGTCGACGATCCGCCGCTCCCGCAGGAAGCCGAGGACGCCGTTGTCGAAGCGGAAGTTCTCCACCGCGTCCAGTACCCGGCCCACGCCCGCCAGGACGCCGTAGCGGCGCCCGTCCGGCAGCCGGCGGGTGAAGACCTCGAAGACGCAGCGCCGTTCGGCGGTGCCCGCCTGCAGCGCCGCCTGCAGCATCGTCAACTCGTACTGGTCCGTGAAGAGCGCCGTCGAGGGAACGTCCACCGGCAGCCCAAGGTCCGCTGTGTTCATGGCAGTGGATGGTACTCCTATTTCGTCAGTGTGACGATTTCTGGCGTGCGTGGCAGCATGGGCCCTGTGACGTCACCCGCTCCCGTAGAGATCGAACGCACCGAGTCGGCGGAGGAGGTCTTCGCCGTCCCCGAGCCCGACGTCCCCTGGGTCACGATCGTCCACAACGACCCGGTCAACCTCATGAGCTATGTGACGTACGTCTTCCAGACGTACTTCGGGTACACCAAGGACAAGGCCACCAAGCTCATGCTCGACGTCCACCACAAGGGCCGGGCGGTCGTCTCCAGCGGCAGCCGCGAGGAGATGGAACGCGACGTGCAGGCGATGCACGGCTACGGCCTGTGGGCCACCCTCCAGCAGGACCGGAAGTAACCGGAAACAACCGGAAGTAGACCGGAGTAAACGACCCACCCATGCCCGGAACCTTCGAACCGCTCCCCGGCGGCGGCGCGGCCGTCGTGCTCGACCACGTCGAGATGTCCATCATCCGGTCGCTGGCCGTCCAGCTCCTGGAACTCATCGGCCCCGGCCCCGTCGAGGACGCCGCCGGCGACCCGCTCGCCGAGCTGTTCGCCGAGGGCCCGAGCGAGCCGCCCGCCGACCCGGTGCTCAAGCGGCTCTTCCCGGACGCCTACGGCGCCCCCGAGCAGGCCCCCGCCTCGCCGGCGGACGCGGAGGAACGGCGCGCGCACAGCGCCGAGTTCCGCCGCTTCACCGAGAACGACCTGCGGGCGGGCAAGCGCGGGAACGCGCTGTCGGTGATCCGCTCGCTGGACGCGCTGGGATCCGCCGGCGAGGGTGAGCGGGTGCTCAGCCTGAGCCCCGAGGAGTCCCGGCAGTGGCTGGGCGCCCTCAACGACCTCCGCCTGGCGATAGGGGCCCGGCTGGAGATCGCCGACGAGGACGACACCGAGGCGCTCTACCGGCTCCCGGACGAGGATCCGCGCAAGCCGATGGTGATGGCGTACCTCTGGCTGGGCGGACTCCAGGAGACGCTCGTCTCGACCCTGATGCCCTGATGTCATCCGCACGGGCGTTCGCTCAGCGGACGCTCACATCCGGATAACGATCACGTCACCGCCGCGGCCCGCTTTGCCGCATCCGGCTGATCATTGTCCATTCTTCCTGTGGGGTGCGTCACATCTCGCGCCCGTGCTCACTGTTGCGGCCGTGATAGATCTTCACGACCGCCCGGCCGGCACCACCCATGTCCGGCCGGGTGCGCCACCGAGCCGGCGACCGCCGGCCAGGCACGGGCGGGCTCGGGAAGCCCGCTCGACTCCATCAGTCCGGGGGGATCGAAACCCGGTCCGAGGCCGACGAAAGGCCCGGGTCGGCATGGAGAAAGGCGCGTCACACATGACCTCTCCGCAGGTCACCGAGGCCACCGAGGCACCGGAAGAGGGCTACGAGCGCGGGCTCGGCAGCCGCCAGGTCCAGATGATCGCGATCGGCGGCGCCATCGGCGTCGGCCTGTTCCTGCAAGCCGGGGCGAACATCGCCAAGGCCGGCCCCAGCCTCATCGTCATGTACGCCCTCGCGGGCGTGGTCATCTTCTTCATCATGCGGGCGCTCGGCGAGCTCCTGCTCTACCGTCCGGTCTCGGGCTCCTTCGCGGAGTACTCCCGCGAGTTCCTCGGCCCGTTCTTCGGCTACTTCACCGGCTGGACGTACTGGCTGATGTGGGTCGTCACCGGCATGGCCGAGCTGACGGCCACCGCGATCTACGTCAACTACTGGTTCCCCGCCGTCCCCCGGTGGGTGACGGCACTGGTGTTCCTCGTCGTGCTGTTCGTGGCCAACCTGATCTCGGTCAAGATCTTCGGCGAGATCGAGTTCTGGTTCTCGATGGTCAAGGTCACCGCGCTGGTCGGCATGATCGTGATCGGCCTCGGCGTGCTCACCTTCGGCTTCGGCGCCGCCGGGGACACCGCCTCCGTCGCCAACCTCTGGCAGTTCGACGGCTTCTTCCCCAAAGGCGTCGGCTCCTCCCTGATGACCCTCCAGGGCGTCATGTTCGCCTACCTCGCCGTCGAGCTGGTCGGCGTCACGGCCGGGGAGTCGGCGGACCCCGAGAAGACCCTCCCCAAGGCCATCAACACGCTGCCCTGGCGCATCGCCCTGTTCTACGTCGGCGCCCTCACCGTCATCCTGTGCGTCGTGAAGTGGACCGAGTTCGCGGAGGGCGTCAGCCCCTTCGTGAAGGCCTTCGCGGTGATCGGCATCCCGGCCGGCGCCGGCATCGTCAACTTCGTGGTGCTCACCGCCGCCCTGTCGTCCTGCAACTCCGGCATGTACTCCACGGGCCGGATGCTGCGCACTCTGGCGGACAACGGCGAGGCCCCCCGGGCCTTCGGCAGGCTCTCCGCCTCCCGGACCCCCGCGCTCGGCATCACCGTCTCGGTCGCCTTCATGGGCATCGGCGTGATCCTCAACTACATCGTCCCGGAGAAGGCCTTCGGCTACGTCACCTCGGTGGCCACCGCGGCCGGCATCTGGACCTGGCTGATGATCCTGATCAGCCACGTGCGCTACCGCCGCGCGGTGGACGCGGGCCGGCTGCCCGCCTCCTCCTTCCCGGCACCGGGCGGCGCGGTCTGCTCGTACGTCGCCATCGCCTTCCTGCTCTTCGTCACCGGCCTGATCGCCTACGACGCCGACTCCCGCGTCTGCCTCTACGTGATGGCCGGCTGGGCGGCCGCCCTCGGCACCGGCTGGCCGGCGCTGAAGGCCCGCAACCCGGAGGTCACCGACAGCCGCGACGCGGAACTGGAGAAGGCGGGCTGAGTCCCACTCCCCGCCTCCACCGCGGAGGCCGTCCGGCATATGGGCCACCCCGTACCACCCCTCGGTACAGGGTGGCCCTTCTGCTTATCCTGACGAACATGCTGACCATCACCCAGGCCCTCGTCGACCAGATCGTCGCGCACGCGCGCAAGGACCACCCCGACGAGGCGTGCGGCGTCGTCGCGGGCCCGGCGGGTTCGGACCGCCCCGAGCGCTTCGTCCCGATGCTCAACGCGGCCATGTCACCCACGTTCTACGAATTCGACTCCGGCGACCTCCTCAGGCTCTACCGCGAGATGGACGACCGCGACGAGGAGCCGGTGGTGATCTACCACTCCCACACGGCGACCGAGGCCTACCCCTCCCGCACCGACATCAGCTACGCCAACGAGCCCGGCGCCCACTACGTCCTGGTGTCCACCGCCGACACCGACGGCCTCGGCGACTTCCAGTTCCGCTCGTACCGCATCGTCGAGGGCGAGGTCACGGAGGAGGAGGTCAAGATCGTGGAGGGCTCCTGACCCCGCATATCTCACAATTCGATCAGAATTCATCCAGCATGCGAGATCACACTCGGGTACCCGTACCGGGAATCGATACGATGAGCCCATGGTTCTGAACGACGTGAGCGAGAAGGCGCCGGGTTTGCTGCTCGTGGCGCGGCTGCACGTCGACCTGTGCAGGCTGAACAGCGCCATCTGTTGACGCTGCCCTGCCGCCGTACGGCCTGAGCCGCGGCACCCGAGCACCATCCGCACTCCGCGCCGCCGCGCGCCCACAGACCAGACATCTTCCGACAGGAGCCCGCAACCATGGCCATCGAGGTCCGCATCCCCACCATCCTCCGCACCTACACCGACGGCCAGAAGGCGGTGGAGGGCACCGGGGACACCCTCGCCGAGCTCTTCGCCGACCTCGAGACCCGGCATGCGGGCATCCAGGCCCGCATCGTGGACGACGGACAGCTGCGCCGCTTCGTCAACGTCTACCTGAACGACGAGGACGTCCGCTTCCTCGAGGGCATCGACACCAAGCTCGCCGACGGCGACAACGTCACGATCCTGCCGGCCGTGGCCGGCGGCATGGCCTGATCGGCCGCTGGTCAGCAATGCGCTACGACTCCCCGCTGGCCGCGGTGGGCAACACCCCTCTGGTGTGCCTGCCGCGGCTGTCGCCGTCCCCCGAGGTCCGTATCTGGGCCAAGCTCGAGGACCGCAACCCGACCGGCTCGGTCAAGGACCGTCCCGCGCTGCACATGGTCGAGCAGGCGGAGAAGGACGGCCGGCTGACCCCCGGCTGCACGATCCTGGAGCCGACCTCCGGCAACACCGGCATCTCCCTCGCCATGGCCGCCAAGCTCAAGGGCTACCGGATGGTGTGCGTGATGCCGGAGAACACCTCGCAGGAGCGCCGGGACCTGCTCGGCATGTGGGGCGCGGAGATCATCTCCTCGCCGGCGGCCGGCGGCTCGAACACCGCCGTGCGCGTCGCCAAGGAGCTGGCCGCCGAGCACCCGGACTGGGTGATGCTCTACCAGTACGGCAACCCGGACAACGCGGGCGCCCACTACGCCACGACCGGTCCGGAGATCCTCGCCGACCTGCCCTCGATCACCCACTTCGTCGCGGGCCTGGGCACCACCGGCACCCTGATGGGCGTGGGCCGCTACCTGCGCGAGCACAAGCCGGACGTGCGCATCGTCGCCGCCGAACCGCGCTACGACGACCTGGTGTACGGCCTGCGCAACCTCGACGAGGGCTTCGTGCCGGAGCTGTACGACGCCTCCGTGCTCACCACCCGCTTCTCCGTCGGCTCGGCCGACGCGGTCACCCGCACCCGTGAACTCCTCCAGCAGGAGGGCATCTTCGCGGGCGTCTCCACCGGTGCCGCCCTGCACGCGGCGATCGGCGTCGGCAGGAAGGCGGTCAAGGCGGGGGAGTCCGCCGACATCGTCTTCGTCGTGGCCGACGGCGGCTGGAAGTACCTCTCGACCGGCGTCTACACCGCGGCCACCACCGAGGAGGCCATCGAGACGCTGCACGGCCAGCTCTGGGCATAGGGCTCATCATCGAAGCGCCATCCCCCTCCTATGAGGGGGCTAAGCGCTGTCCACAGGACGGCAAAGAAGCCCGTCCGGGGCTGCCGCCGCCCGGCCGTGCGGGCTACGGTCTGCCCGCACCCTGTCATGTCTTGCTCAGCTCGGCACCCGGGGTGTTCCCCGTTCCAAAAATGTCATGCTCATGACTGCGCGGTCTCGCCGCCGCTACGCGCGTCACGGGCCTGCCCATCCAGCTCGACCCCACCGATGGAGGCAGTACCCCATGCGTGAGTCACGCCCGAGCAGGAGACGGAGCCTGCGCAGACTCCTCGCCGTCGCCGTGCCCGCCCTCGCCCTCACCGTCGCCGGACTCGCCGCGGCACCCACGGCCGGCGCCCAGCCCGCCCCCGCCGCCGGCCACACCTCCCGCGCCACCCAGAACGCCAAGGCCCTGACCGACCCCGAACGGCAGACCTTCCACTCCACCGGCAAGGCCGGCCAGAAGGTGCCCACCACGCACCTGTGCGCCACCGCGAAGCCCGGCCACGCCTCCTGCTTCGCCCAGCGCCGCACCGATATCAGGCAACGGCTCGCCGCCGCGGTCGCCGCCGCACCCTCCGGCCTCAGCCCGGCCAACCTGCACAGCGCCTACAACCTGCCCTCGACCGGCGGCTCCGGCCTGACCGTCGCCGTCGTCGACGCCTACAACGACCCCAACGCCGAGTCCGACCTGGCCACCTACCGCTCCACCTACGGCCTGTCGGCGTGCACCAAGGCCAACGGCTGCTTCAAGCAGGTCAGCCAGACCGGCTCCACCATCTCCCTGCCGACGAACGACACCGGCTGGGCGGGCGAGGAGGCGCTGGACCTCGACATGGTCAGCGCGGTCTGCCCCAACTGCAACATCGTCCTCGTCGAGGCCAGCTCCGCGACCGACTCCGACCTCGGCACCGCCGAGAACGAGGCCGTCGCCCTCGGCGCCAAGTTCGTCTCCAACAGCTGGGGCGGCTCCGAGTCCTCCTCCCAGACCAGCGAGGACACCTCGTACTTCAAGCACCCCGGCGTCGCCATCACCGTCTCCTCCGGCGACTCCGCGTACGGTGCCGAGTACCCGGCGACCTCCCAGTACGTGACCGCCGTCGGCGGCACCGCCCTGTCCGCCTCGTCCAACTCCCGCGGCTGGACCGAGTCGGTGTGGAAGACCTCCAGCACCGAGGGCACCGGCTCCGGCTGCTCCTCGTACGACCCCAAGCCGAGCTGGCAGACCGACACCGGCTGCTCCAAGCGCATGGAGGCCGACGTCTCCGCCGTCGCCGACCCCGCCACCGGCGTCGCCGTCTACGACACCTACGGCGGCTCCGGCTGGGCGGTCTACGGCGGCACCAGCGCCTCGGCGCCCATCATCGCCGGCGTGTACGCCCTCGCCGGCACCCCGGGCTCCGGTGACTACCCGGCGAAGTACCCCTACAGCCACACCGGCAGCCTGTACGACGTCACCAGCGGCAACAACGGCTCCTGCTCGACCTCCTACTTCTGCACCGCGGCCACCGGATACGACGGCCCGACCGGCTGGGGCACCCCCAACGGCACCGCGGCCTTCACCTCCGGCACCAGCACCGGCAACACGGTGACCGTCACCAACCCCGGCAGCCAGTCGACCACCACCGGCAGCTCGGTCAGCCTGCAGATCAGCGCGAGCGACAGCGCCGGCGCCACCCTCACCTACAGCGCGAGCGGACTGCCCACCGGCCTGTCGGTCAACAGCTCCTCCGGCCTGATCTCCGGCACCGCCTCCACCGCCGGCACCTACAGCACCACCGTCACCGCGACCGACTCCACCGGCGCCTCCGGCTCGGCCTCCTTCACCTGGACGGTGAGCTCCAGCGGCGGCGGCACCTGCTCCTCCGCGCAGCTCCTCGGCAACCCCGGCTTCGAGTCGGGCAACACCACCTGGACCGCCTCCAGCGGCGTCATCACCAACGCCAGTGGTGAGAGCGCCCACGGCGGCTCGTACTACGCCTGGCTGGACGGCTACGGCTCCTCGCACACCGACACGCTCTCCCAGTCGGTGACCGTCCCCTCCGGCTGCAAGGCCACCTTCACCTTCTACCTGCACGTCGACACGGCGGAGACCAGCACCGGCACCGCCTACGACAAGCTGACGGTGACCGCCGGCTCGACCACCCTGGCCACCTACTCCAACCTCGACCGGGCTTCCGGCTACACGCAGAAGTCCATCGACCTGTCCTCGTACGCCGGATCCACGGTCACGCTGAAGTTCAGCGGGACCGAGGACTCCTCGCTCCAGACCAGCTTCGTCGTCGACGACACGGCCGTGACGACCGGCTGACGCACCGCCGCCGGCAAACGGGGTAAAAAGGTTAAAAAGGGGCCCCGGCCGTCAGGGCCGGGGCCCCGCGGGGATCCTGATCCGCGTCCGCGACGTCACATCCGCACCAGGTCCGGTCCCAGGGAAAGGCGGGCACCCCATGCGCCGTACGACGCTCCACCGCACGTCCGTCGCCGCCGCCGCGGCAGCCGCGCTCCTCCTCGTCGGCTGCGGCTCACAGGGCGGGGGAGGCGGGACCGGCAGCGATTCGGTCCCGCCCTCGCCGTCGCAGACCCCGACCCCGACACCGACCCCGCCCCCGACCCCGAGCGACTCGGCGTCCCAGAGCACGTCACCGTCGAACCCGCCGTCCGCGCCCTCCTCCCCGGCCGGCTCCTGCACCCCCCGCACCCAGCTCGACGCCACCGACAACGGCCGCACCGTCTGCCTCGCCAGGGGCCAGGTGCTCCGGCTCACCCTCGACGGCACCAAGGACCGGCCCTGGAAACCGGTCGCCGCCGAGGGCGGCGCGGTCCGGGCCGCCAACCCGGGCTTCGTCATCCAGCCCGGCGACGCGGTCGCCGCGTTCGAGGGGGTGACGCCCGGCACCGCCCGCCTGACCTCGTCCCGCCCGCTGTGCGCGAGCCGCCCCGGCCAGGTCTCCTGCAAGGGCATCGAGGGCTGGACGGTGACCGTGGAGGTCCGCTGAGCGGCGTGCCCCGCGAGCGCCCGCTCAGCCGGCCAAGTGCCGTACCTGGTCCCACAGGACCGGGTCCACCACGCCCACCCGGCGCCGGAAGTCCCACACCGCCACGTGCCTGAGCTCGTCCGTCTCCAGGAAGCTCGGCCGCCCGTGCGCGTCCCCGACGGAACCCGGCGGGAGCGGGATCACCCCGGCGCGCTCGTCGTGGTACTTGCTGGTGATCTTCGCGACGGTCGCCCGGTTGCCGCGCACCGCCAGCACCAGGCAGGGCCGGTCCTTGCCGCCCGGGCCGTCCTCGAAGGGGACGCTGGCCCACCAGATGTCCCCGGGGTGCGGACGGACCGCCTGGCCGTGGAAGCCTTCGGGGCGGCCCGGCGGGCGGGTCCTGCGCCGCGGGGGACGGCGGCTCCGCCCCCAGCCGTCGACCAGCGTGGCCACCAGCGCCAGCAGTACCACTGCCGCGAGCGCGAGCCACCAGGACGTGTCCATACGGATGACGGTACCGGCGCGCGAAACCCATCGCGCGCCCTCTCGTAAGCCTTTTGCCTCCCCGGGTCCACCGAACCGGTGACAGCACAGGTGAGTTCGCCCACAACGGCCCCTGGCGGAGGAGCGACCGGCGCTTTCGCGCCTTACGCTCGACGCACCGCACGACCCCCGTCAGCCACCGCTTTTCCCTCATCCGCCAACGGAGGTTTCTGCTTCATGAAGCTCACCGTCGTCGGCTGCTCGGGGTCGTTCCCCTCCGCGGAATCGGCCTGCTCGAGCTACCTCGTCGAGGCCGACGGCTTCCGGTTGCTCCTCGACATGGGCAACGGCGCCCTGGGCGAGCTGCAACGCCACTGCGGTCTCTACGACCTCGACGCGATCTTCCTCAGCCACCTGCACGCCGACCACTGCATCGACATGCTCGGCTATTTCGTGGCGCGCTACTACCGCCACGAGGGCGGCCGCTGCGACCCGATCCCGGTCTTCGGCCCCGAGGGCACCGAGCACCGCCTGACCACGGCCTACGCGGACACCCCCACCGCCTCCTCCATGAGCGAGGTCTTCGACTTCCACACGGTGAAGCCGTCCACGTTCGAGATCGGCCCGTTCACCGTGCACACCGAGCGGGTGTGCCACCCCGTGGAGGCGTACGCCATCCGCATCGAGCACGACGGGAAGTCGCTGACGTACTCCGGCGACACCGGCGTCACCGAGACGCTCGACGCGCTGGCCCGGGACACCGACCTGTTCCTGTGCGAGGCCGCGTTCACGCACGGCAAGGAGGACATCCCCGACCTCCACCTCAACGGCCGCGAGGCCGGCCAGACGGCGGCCCGCGCCGGCGCCCGCCGCCTGATACTCACCCACATTCCCCCGTGGACCGACCCCCGGGTCAACCTGGCCGACGCGCGCGAGGTCTTCGACGGGCCGGTGGAGCTGGCGGTGCCGAGGATGTCGTACGAGGTCTAGTGCCGGGGCACCAGCTTCCCCGGCGTGCGAAGGCCCCGGAAACCCGTCCTGC
>NZ_JBEXLP010000081.1:0-31657 GCF_040610035.1 Streptomyces sp. NPDC004542 | reverse complement strand
CACTCGATCGAGTGATCCGCCTTCGACTTCTGTGGAGCTAAGGAGAATTGAACTCCTGACCTCCTGCATGCCATGCAGGCGCTCTACCAACTGAGCTATAGCCCCTTGCGGTCTCGCCGCCCGGTCTCCCCGGCGGCGACGCCAACATTACACGGTCGTGGGGGTGCAGCACCAAATCGTTTCCGTTGCGGGCCGGTACGGGGGCTAATGTCGGCCTTCGTGACTGTGCTCGCGTCCTCCGGAACCCGCCGTCGTGTCCCGGCCGCCCTGGGGGCGTGCCTGTTGTCCTTCACGGCGTTCTGGATCGCGCAGCGGGCCGCGCACGTGTCGATGATCGACCTGATGGTGTACCGCGCGGAGGGGGCGACCGTCCGCGCGGGCGGCGACCTGTACGCGCTGCGGATGACCACCGCGCATCTGCCCACCACCTACCCGCCGTTCGCGGCCCTGCTCTTCACACCGCTGACGCTGCTGGACACCGGGCTCCTGCGCACACTGGCCACGGCCGCGAACCTCGCGCTGCTGGTGGCGTTCGTACGGCTGTCGCTGCGGCTCGTGGGCCACGCGCGCGTGGAGGCGGCCTGGTGGATCGCGGCGGGGGCCGTGTGGTGCGAGCCGGTGTGGACGACGCTGCGCTACGGGCAGGTCAACCTGCTGCTCGCCGTCCTGGTGCTGTGGGACCTGTCACGCCGGCCCGGGGACCGCTGGGCGGGGGCAGGCGTGGGGCTGGCCGCGGCGGTGAAGCTGACGCCCGCGCTGTTCGCGGTGTTCCTGCTGGCCGCCGGTGCCGTGGCACGGCTCAGGGGCGGCAGCGCAGGGCCCCGGCTGCGCCACGCGCGCGGGGCGGGCACGGTGTTCGCCGGCGCCACGCTGCTGGCGGCGGCCGTCCTGCCGGGCGACTCGTGGCGGTTCTGGACCGGCATGGTGGTCCGCGCGAACCGGGTCGGTCACGCCGAGGAGACCGCGAACCAGGCCCTGCGCGGCGTTCTCGCGCGACTTCTGCACACTCCGGCCCCGGGTGCCGCCTGGGCCGCCGCGGCGGCCCTGGTGGCCGTGCTGGGGCTGGCTGCGGCGGTCTCGGCGGAACTGCGCGGCCGGCACGCGTGGGCGGTGGCCGCGTGCGCGGTGACCGCGCTGCTGATCAGCCCCGTGTCCTGGTCGCACCACTGGGTGTGGTGTGTGCCGCTCGGGCTGCTGCTGTGGACGCACGGACACCGCGCGGGCGCCGCGGTCACCGCGCTGGTCTTCTGCTCGTACACGCTGTGGTGGGTGCCCCACGGGCCGGAGCGGCCCGAACTGCACCAGGGGGCTGTGGAGTCGGCGCTGTCGTCCCTCTACGCGGTGGCCGGTCTGCTCTTCCTGGCGCTCGCCGGACTACGTTGCCGGAGTCCGGAGCGGACCGGGCCGCGACGGTCAGGCCGCGACGGTCAGGCCGCGACGGTCAGGCCGTGACGATCAGGCCGTGACGAACGAGTAGAACCGCTTGAGCGTGCAGTGCTCCTCGAGGAGCCGGCCGTAGATCGGCTCCCCCTCGAGCTCACGGTACGTCTCGATCGGGTCGCCTTTTATGATCAGCGCCCGCGCGCACTCCTCGCACCAGTACTGGTAGTCCGGGTTGATCGGCTCCATGTCACGGACGATCGGCGTACCGCTCCCGCACCAGTCGCACTTCCGCCTGTGTGCACCCATCGATCAGCTCCAGCTGTGGCCGCAGGCCGTGCACACGTAGGAAATCCCGCCGTTGTCGCCGAGGACTTGGGCCACATGGCCGGAACCGCAGGAAGGGCAGCTGAGCCGGGTGGCCGTGTCCCGTATCACCGCCGCACCGAGGAGGTGGCCGACCTCCTCGAGGATGCTCGCAGGCATCGCTACTCCCTCCCGTCGGGCCGCGCCCCCTTCCGGCCGTTTGATTCTGCCACGGCCGGACCAATACGGTCAGCGACGCCTCAGTACCAGTCCGGACACGGCACCCACCGCGGCCGTGCCGGCCAGCGCCCACGCGCACACTGAAAGCGCCTCCGCAGAGGTATACGCCCGGGGAACCCCAAGTGACTCAAGCCGGTTCAGGAACAGTGTGCCGAACGCCGCCACACCGATCAGCTGGCCGAGCTGCGCGACCGTCATGAGCAGTCCGCCGGCGTCCGCCGCGTCCTCGGGCCGCACGGTGGCCAGCGCCCCCGTCAGCGTCGGGCTGAAGCCCAGGGCGAGGCCCACGCCCACGCCCGCGTACGCCGCGTAGAGCAGGGGACCGCCGCCGCCACCGCCGTGGAAGGCCAGTCCGACACCGGCCACGGACAGCGCGAGGAGCGCGAACCCGGCCGGGATCAGCCACCGCTGCCCGGCGGCGGGCCATGTGCGCCAGGTCAGCCCCACCAGGCCGAAGACGACCGCGGTCGGCGCGAAGGTGAGGCCGGCCCGCAGCGCGCTGTAGCCGAGCCCGCCCTGGACGTGCAGCGTGACCGCGAACAGGAAGCCGCCGTTGACGGCCATGACGGCCAGGACGCGGAACACCGACAGGCCCATGCCCGGGTGGCGCAGCACCCGGGGCGCGATCAGCGGGGCGCCGCCGCGCCGGGCGAGCCGGGACTCGTACCGGCAGAAGAGCCCGAACACCACCGCGGCCGCCGCCAGCGACAGCCGGGACCACACCGGCCAGTCCTCCTCCTGCCCGAGCACCAGCGGTACCGCCAGCAGCGAGACGGCCCCGCCGAGCAGCACCAGACCGGGCAGGTCGAGGCCGCGCGCCGCCTCCCGGCCGGCACCGCCGCGCGGCAGGACCCTCCTGCCCACGGCCAGGAGGACGAGGCCCACGGGGACGTTGACGAGGAACACCGGCCGCCAGCCGGTGCCGAGGAGATCGGCGCTCACCAGCACTCCGCCGACGATCTGCCCGGCCGCCGCGCCGACGGCGATGACCGCCGAGTACGCGCCGAGGGCCCGCGCCCGGGCCTCACCCGTGAAGGTGCGCTGGATCAGGCTCAGCACCTGCGGGATCATCACCGCCGAGCCCGCGCCCTGCACCAGCCGGAAGACGATCAGCTCGGTGGCGCCCTGCGCCAGGCCGCAGGCGAGCGACGCGGCGGTGAAGAGGGCGAGCCCCGCGAGGTGGGCCCGGCCGTGCCCCAGCCGGTCGCCGAGGCGGGCGCCGGTGATGAGGAGCACCGAGTACGTGATGGCGTACCCGGCGATCACCAACTGCAGGTCGGCGCCCGAGGCGTGCAGGTCGGAGCCGATGGTGGGCGCGGCGACGTTGACGATGAACACGTCGAGCAAAGCCATGAACTGGGCCGTGAGCACGACCGCGAGCAGCGGCCGGGGCCGGTTGTCGGTGCCGGGCGCTTTACTGGTGGCGGGACGGGGAAACGGGTTCGCGGCCGGGCGTCCGGCGCCCGTGCGGGGTGTTGTCGTCATGCCCTCGAGCCTGGCGAGAGGCCGGTACGGGTGCCGAGAGCCCGCCGATGCTGGTACCGACAGCACCTGGCAGCGGGCAAGTCGGGCATCGACGATGGGGGACGTGACGATGACGGGGACGACACAGCGCCGCCGGCACGAGCTGGCCGCCTTTCTGCGCAGCCGACGCGCCCGCGTGACTCCGGCCGACGTGGGAATGCCCCCCGGCCTGCGCCGCCGCACTCCGGGACTGCGCCGCGAGGAGGTCGCCCAGCTGTCGGGTGTGGGCGTCACCTGGTACACCTGGCTGGAGCAGGGCCGCCGGATCAACGCGTCCCCGCAGGTGCTGGACGCGGTGGCCCGGACGCTGCGGCTGGACGCGCCGGAGCGGGAGCATCTGTACCGGTTGGCGGAGGTGCCCTTCGACCCGAGCCCGGAGCAGCCGGTACAGAAGGCCGGCCCGGAGATCCAGGCCCTCATCGACGCCCTCGACCCGCTTCCGGCGGCGGTCTACAACTCCCGGTACGACGTCCTCGCCACCAATCCGGCCTACCGCGACCTCTTCCTCGTGCCGGACACGCTCAGGCTCGGCGTGCCGAACGTGCTGTGGACCCTGTTCGTCCTGCCCGAGGACGCCTGCCCCGTGGTCCACCGTGAGCGTGAGCTGCCGATGATGGTGGCGACGCTGCGTTCCTGGTACGGCAGGCACGTGGGGGAACCGGCGTGGGAGGACTTCATACGCAGGCTGTCGGCGGTCAGCCCGCACTTCGCCGAGCTGTGGGCGGACGGCGAGGTGATACAGCCGGGACCGAGGGTGAAGACGTTCCGTCACCAGGCGGTGGGCGAGCTGAGGATGACCTCGCTGTCGCTCTCGATCGACGGAATGCCGGAGTGCCGGGTCGTGACGTACACCCCGGAGAGCGAGGAGGCGCGGACGAAGGTCGCTCTGCTCAGGGAACGCAGGGAGCGGCTGTGGCCGTCCTCGGACGAGGCGGCCGCGCAGGTCATCCGCATGTGGAGCACAGAAGATCCCGCCCCTGAAGGGACGGGATCTTCGGACTGTGGAGCTAAGGAGAATTGAACTCCTGACCTCCTGCATGCCATGCAGGCGCTCTACCAACTGAGCTATAGCCCCTTGCTCTCGCTCCGCTCGGCGGGGCGAACAAGAAGAACTTTAGCCTGCGACCTGCCGGAAAGTGAAATCCGCGCCCCGCCGTCGCCCCGCCGTCGCTCAGTCGTCGCTCAGTCGTCGTCGCCGAGGACGGGTTCCGGGAGGGTGCCCGCGTTGTGCTCCAGCAGCCGCCAGCCGCGCAGGCCCTGGCCGAGGACGGACCAGCAGCAGTTGGAGAGGCCGCCCAGCCCCTCCCAGTGGTGCGCCTCCAGGCCGAGGAGGCGGCCTATGGTGGTGCGGATGGTGCCGCCGTGGCTGACCACCACGAGGGTGCCGTCCTCGGGCAGCTTCTCGGCGTGCCGCAGCACGACGGGCGCGGCGCGGTCGGCGACCTCGGTCTCCAGTTCGCCGCCGCCGCGGCGCACCGGCTCGCCGCGCTTCCACGCCGCGTACTCCTCGCCGTACCGGGCGATGATCTCCTCGTGCGTGAGTCCCTGCCACACGCCCGCGTAGGTCTCGCGCAGGGCCTCGTCGCGGGTGATCTCCAGGCCGGTCAGGGCGGCGAGCTCGGCGGCCGTGAGCGCGGCCCGCCGGAGGTCCGAGGAGATGATCGCGTCGGGTGCCAGGGACGCGAGCAGCCGCGCCGCGCGCCGGGCCTGGCCGACGCCGGTCTCGGTCAGCTCCACGTCCGTGGTGCCCTGGAAGCGGCGCTCCACGTTCCAGGCGGTCTGGCCGTGCCGCCACAGGATGATGCGGCGGCCCCGGTCCTTGCGGTCGGTCACCTCGCCGGTGGCGCTCATCGCCACTCCCCGCCCGGTTCCTCGGCGTCCTCGGCGGCCTGCAGCCTGGCGTGCTCCTCGGCCTTGCCGCGGGTGGCCTTGGCGTCGGCGGGCAGTTCGATCTCGGGGCAGTCCTTCCACAGCCGCTCCAGCGCGTAGAAGACGCGCTCCTCGCTGTGCTGGACGTGGACGACGATGTCGACGTAGTCGAGCAGGATCCAGCGGGCCTCGCGGTCGCCCTCGCGGCGCACCGGCTTGGCGCCGAGCTCCTTCTGGAGCCGCTCCTCGATCTCGTCGACGATCGACTTGACCTGGCGGTCGTTGGGCGCGGAGGCCAGCAGGAAGGCGTCCGTGATCGACAGCACGTCACTGACGTCGTAGGCGATGACGTCGTGGGCCAGCTTGTCGGCGGCCGCCTGTGCGGCGGTGTTGATGAGCTCGAGGGATCGGTCGGTGGCGGTCACTACGTGGCTTTCCGTCGGCGGTCACTTGACACCAAGGGTCTCATGAGCCGCCGGGGCACCCCACGCGATGACGGTCTCACGTGGGGTGCGCTGCCGGGACGCGGTGCCGCGCGGCCTGCTAGGAGGACGCCGGGTCGTAGTCCTGGCCGAGGATCACCGAGACGTCGGCGCTGGAGCTGACCGTGCCCTTCTTCACCGAGCCGGAGGGCAGGCCGAGGGTCTTGGCGACCTCGGTGGCGTTCTCCTTGCCGGCGGCGTCGGCGTAGATCACCTCGGAGGTGGCCCGGGGGGCGGACGCCGTGCCGGCCTCCAGGAAGGTGAAGCCGCCGTTGACGATCACCACGCGTGCCTTCTCGGTGTAGTCCTTGACGCCGGTGGCGTTCTGGACGGAGACCCGGACGGCCGATCCGGCCTCGGGGCTCTTGGCGGTGCCGCCGAGGATCTCCTTCACCACGCTGTCGCTGGTCTGCGCGCTGAGCGTGCCGTCGGACTGCACCGGCAGCAGCGTCGTCCGGTAGTCGCCGCCCTTGGCGAGGTCGGCGAGCTTGGCGAGGAAGGTGCCCAGGTCCTTGTCGGTCAGCGAGGGGTCCAGGATCTGCGCCAGCGTCTGCACGGTGGTCGTCGCCGCAGCCGGGTCGGAGGACATCTTGCGCAGCACGGCCTGAAGAACCTGGCCGAACCGCTCCAGCTGGACGTTCTGGGACTCGCCGGAGGCGCGGTAGGTGGCGTAGGCGACGGCCATCTTGCCGCTGAGGGTCTGGTCCTCACCCTTGTGGACGAGGGGCGCGGTGCCCTTCTTCTTCGCCGCCGGGTCGGGCACGTCGGCGTTGGTGTCGATGTCGATGTTGCCGACGAGTTCGACGAGGTTCTGCAGGTAGGGGGTGTCGAGGCGCCAGGTGCCCTCGATGTTCGTGCCGAGGACGGTGTCGAGCTGGTCCAGCGTGCCGGAGGAGCCGTCGTCGTCGACCGACTTGGCGAGGGTCGTGGTGGTGCCGTCGTCCCCGGTCATGGCGAGCGCGTTGGGCAACAGCACGGTCGTGCCCCGCTTCGTGGTGGTGTTGTCGACGAGCAGCGCCGTGGAGGTGCCGCCCTTGGTGGTGTTGTGCAGGTGGACGACTATCACATCGCGCTTCTGGGCGCCCGCGGCCGTGGTGGTGCCCGGCTTCGAGCCGGAGGAGGACAGACCGGGCAGTTTCCCGGCGTACCAGAGGTAGCCGACGCCGCCGGCCACGACCAGGGCGAGGACGACGACGAGGGCGACGACCCGGCTGCGGGCGCGGCGGCGGGCCTCCTCGCGGCGCTCGGTGCGGTTCTCCGTGAACTTCAGCCAGTCGATGACGTCCTCGGAGTCGGCGTCCGGGTCCTCGACGAAGGCGAACTGCTCGCTGCCGTGGTCCCGCTCCCCGGCGGCCGGGGCGTCCGCGTCCTCGGCGTCGGAGGGTCCGGCCTGCTGCGGGATGTGGGCGGTCTGTTCGGCGACGCGGGGCTGCCGGCCGCCGGCCGGCTGCTGCCCGTACGGGTCGTACGCGGGCTCGGGGCCGCCCGCGCCGTGCGGCGCGGTGCCGTACTGGCCCGAGGAGTCGTAGGCGTCGTAGGCGTGGTAGGCGTCGTACGAGCCGTGGGAAGTGGCCGGTGCCTGCTGCCCGGTGTCGTAGGGGTCGTAGGCGTCGTACGCCGGGCCGGACTGCTGCGGAACGGACGGGTGCGGCCCGGACTGCTGCGGAAAGGACTGCTGCTGCCCGGCCTGCCGCTGCCCGGTCGCGTACGGGTCGTAGCCGTACCCCTGCTGTGCGTACTGGTCGTAGCCCTGCGGCGGCGTGTGCGGGGCGGGGACCTGCCGGTAGACAGGCTGCCCGTACTCGTCGTAACCGACCAGCTCGTACTGGTCCTGCCCGTACCCCGGGTCGTATCGGTCGTTCACCGGTGCCCCTCTCGGCTCACTCGCCGCGGTACAGCTCGCGCTTGTCGATGTAGCGCACGACTCCGTCCGGGACCATGTACCAGATGGGGTCGCCCTTGGCGACTCTCGCACGGCAGTCCGTCGAGGAGATGGCGAGCGCGGGAACCTCGACGAGCGAGACGCCGCCCTCCGGAAGGCCGTGGTCGGTCAGGTGGTGGCCGGGCCGGGTGACCCCGATGAAGTGCGCGAGGGAGAACAGTTCCTCGCTGTCGCGCCAGGTCAGGAGCTGGGCGAGGGCGTCGGCGCCGGTGATGAAGAACAGGTCGGACTCGGGGTTGAGCGCGCGGAGGTCACGCAGGGTGTCGACGGTGTAGGTGGGCCCGCCGCGGTCGATGTCGATGCGGCTCACCGAGAACTGGGGGTTCTCGGCGGTCGCGATGACCGTCATCAGGTAGCGGTCCTCGGCCGGGGAGACCTTGCGGTGGGACTTCTGCCAGGGCTGGCCGGTGGGCACGAACACCACCTCGTCCAGCTGGAACTGCGCGGCGACCTCGCTGGCCGCCACGAGGTGCCCGTGGTGGATCGGGTCGAACGTTCCGCCCATCACGCCCAGGCGGCGCTTGCCCGTGTGCGCGGGGCCGTGGCCCGGCCGGCGCCCGGGGCCCTTCACCGTGTGGCCGGCCCTGTCGTTCGCCGGACCGGTAGGCATGTCCTGCTCTCCCATGCGTGCAGACCCTACCGGCCCGGCCTGAGAGTCCCGGCCGCCAGATCGCGGGCCGCGGCCTGCCGGCTCAGCGGTCGCGGTTGAAGCGGGTGGTGATCCACAGCAGGAGCAGCAGGACGAACAGCGCGCCGCCGCCGGTGACGTAGGGGCTGAGGCTGTTGTGGTTTCCGCCGTGCTCCTCGCCCTCGGCGGCGAGGGTGACCAACTGGGCAGCGGTGCTGTGGAAGCTCATCTTCGGCAGGCCTTATCGGTGTGGGCGGGATAAAGATGTCGGCTCATCGTATGCGGGCGGTCCGGGGCCGATCACGCCGACTCCGCCGATGGGGACGGCAGGTGGCCGCCGGGGCGGCCAGCGGGGAACTTCGCGGGCCGCTCAGTCGTCCTTCCGTCTGTACCCGCGCAGCAGGAACCAGGCGGTGAGCACGCAGCCGAGGACCATCACGACCAGTACGATCCGGAGCAGGTTCCCCGCACCGTGCTGGGGGGCGGCGCTCGCGGCCTCGGTGAGCCGGGCGGCTGCGGGGATGTGCTCCATGACGGGACTCCTTCGGCTGTACTGCCCGTCCACGGTATCTCCGCCTAGGCTGGGGCCTGCCTCGGGGGCACATGGGGCACTTCAGACGCACATGGGGGAACATATGTCCGACGACGGCCACGCACACAAGGGGAACGGGAGCGTGCCGAGCAGGCAGCGCAGGCGTTTCCCGGGCATCTCCTCCCGTGCGTACGAGCACCCGGCGGACCGCTCGGCCCTGGTGGCCCTGCGGAAGCTGAGCGGTTTCGACGCGGTGTTCAAGGCACTCAGCGGGCTGCTGCCGGAGCGGAGCCTCGGGCTGCTGTTCCTGTCCGACTCGGTGCGCGTCTCGGACCAGCAGTTCGCCCACCTCAACGACATGCTGCGGGACGCCTGCTACATCCTGGACCTGGAGAAGGTCCCGCCGATGTACGTCACCCAGGACCCGCAGCCGAACGCGATGTGCATCGGTCTGGACGAGCCGATCGTCGTCGTCAGCACGGGGCTCGTCGAGCTGCTCGACGAGGAGGAGATGCGGGCGGTCGTCGGCCACGAGGTGGGCCACGCGCTGTCCGGTCACGCGGTGTACCGCACGATCCTGCTGTTCCTGACCAACCTCGCCCTGAAGGTCGCCTGGATCCCGCTGGGCAACCTCGCGGTCCTGGCGATCGTGACGGCGCTGCGGGAGTGGTTCCGCAAGTCGGAGCTCTCGGCCGACCGGGCCGGCCTGCTCGTGGGCCAGGACCTGCGGGCCTCGATGCGCGGCCTGATGAAGATCGCCGGCGGCAACCACCTGCACGAGATGAACGTGGACGCGTTTCTCCAGCAGGCCGAGGAGTACGAGGCCGGGGGCGATCTGCGCGACTCCGTGCTGAAGATCCTCAACGTGCTGCCCCGTTCCCACCCCTTCACCACGGTCCGGGCGGCCGAGCTGAAGAAGTGGGCCGAGTCCCGGGACTTCCAGCGGATCATGGACGGGCACTACCCGCGGCGCGACGAGGACAAGGACACCTCGGTCAGTGACTCGTTCCGGCAGTCCGCGGCGAGCTACGCCGACGACGTGAAGAGCTCCAAGGACCCGCTGATGAAGCTGGTCACCGACCTGGCCGACGGGGCCGGGGGCCTGGGCGGCCGGGTGCGGCGCGGCTTCGACGGCTTCACCAGCCCGCCCCCGCCGAAGACTCCGCCCCACACTCCGCCGCAGGACGAGGAGTAACCCGCCACTCACACCTTCGGCTGGGCGCCGGCGGCCAGCGTCCCGCACAGGGCGGTGGCACTGCCCGTCGCGTAGGGGTCCGTGCCCGCCGGGCCGCCCGCCTTGGCGGTCTGGCCCGCCAGCAGGGGACGCAGACGGTTCGTGGCGTCCTCGGCGCAGGACAGGGGGCCCGCCTGGTCGTAGGAGGCGGCCAGCTGGACCTGGTGCGTGCGCAGGTCGTCGCGGTCGAAGCGGAAGGTCAGCTCACGGCGGACGGTGAACAGGGACGCGGGGGCCTTGGCACCGGCACCGGTCGGGCGCAGGGCGTAGACGAAGGTGTGGTCCGCGGTCACCTCGAGCGTGGCGGAGTCGGTCTCGGCGGCCTGCAGGCTGCCCTGGACGCGGACCTTGCGGTCGGCCAGCTCGGCGCGGGCGGGGTCGAAGCGGACCAGCCACCCGGTCGGGGCGTGCCGGCCGTCGGCGGCGGGGTGTTCGAAACTCTGGTCGAACTGGTCGAGCTGCCCGGGGTCGATGAGGGCCCGGACGGGCTCGACCTCGCTGCTGTCGAGGACCTCGGGGTAGAGCGAGGAACGGACGATGTAGTCCTTGGCGGCGGTGAGCGCGGCCACGACCTGGCTGTCGGAGAAGTGCGCGGTGCTCCGGGAGGCGGGCAGCGGTATGCCCTCGGCGCCGACCGCGAACTGGGCGGCGGGGCTGTGCGCGTACAGGTACTCGGCGTCTGCCGCCCCGGGCACCTTGCCCTGCGGGGCCAGCGGTATGAACGTCATCCGCAGGGGGTCGACGGTCCGCCGGGCCTCGGGAGAACCGTACGGGTGGCGTACGCCCATGTAGATGGCGGTGCCGAAGGCGACGGCGATCAGCACGACGAGGACCAGCAGCTGCCGGGACAGTCCGCGGTGCAGGGACGGGCGGCGGCGCACGGCCGGCGCGTGGTCCGCCATGCGCTCCTGCGCGGAGTACTCCTGGAGACGGGCAGCACGGACGAACGACTCGTCGAAGACGACGGATCGGTACTCGTCCTCCCCACCACCGGGGCCGCCCTCGGGTGTCCCCTCAGGTGGGTCTCCAGGCCCGCCCATACTTTCAGAGTAGGTCCCGGGAGCCTCAGGTAAACGCCCTGCTGCACGACAACTTCTGACAGGTTCTCACCACGGGCGTCCCGGGCCTCCCGCGGGCCTCCCGCGGGCCTCTCAGGGGGAGGGCGGGACCGCGGAGACCGCGGGCTGGGAGAACTCCGCGGACGCGGTGGGGGCCGCGGCGGTGCCCTGCTCCAGGTTGGTGGGGGCGTGCGACGGGACCTGGTCCCGGCTGCCCGAGGAGGCGCCGCGGTAGACCGCGGCGAAGGCCAGCGCGACCATGCCGACGCCCATCACCACAGCGAGTACCCAGGCGACGGGGCGGTGCCAGCGGACCTGCCTGCCGTAGGGCCCGGCGGCTCCGTACCCGTGGCTCAGGACGTCGGGGTCGTCGAGGTCGTCCAGTTCCGGATCATGGCCGAGACCGGTGCCTTCGGGGCCGTACCGCTCGTCGTACCGCTCGCCCCGTGCATGGGCCCGGCGGGCCTCCGCCTCGGAGGCCTCGGCTCGCGCCTGGGCGGCGGCCAGGAGGCGTTCGACGGCGGTCGGCTCGTGCACCACGGCCGCCCGTACGAAGGCCTCGTCGAAGACCACGGAGGCGAACTCGTCGTCCGACACCCCGTGGTCGTGGTCGTCGTCGGGCTCCCAGCCGTCCGGGAACGGCGTGCCCCCCACGTCCTCCGGCACGGGTCCAGAGTAGTCCTGGGGGATCAATTTGGGCAGACGGTATGGAAATTCGTCCGCCCGGTGAGACGTCTCTCACGCGCCCCGCCGGACGGCCGGGGCCGCCCGGCCGGCGGTCAGCGCCGCACGTGTCCGTCGCCGGTGACGATGTACTTCGTGCTGGTCAGCTCGGGCAGGCCCATCGGGCCGCGGGCGTGCAGCTTCTGCGTGGAGATGCCGATCTCGGCGCCGAAGCCGAACTGGCCGCCGTCGGTGAAGCGGGTGGAGGCGTTCACCGCGACCGTGGTCGAGTCGACCAGCCGGGTGAAGCGGCGGGCGGCCTGCTGGGAGGTGGTGACGATGGCCTCGGTGTGGCCGGAGCTCCACAGCCGGATGTGGGCGACGGCCTTGTCGAGGGAGTCGACGACGGCGGCGGCGATGTCGTAGGAGAGGTACTCGGTGTCCCAGTCGTCCGGGGTGGCCTCCACCACGGTGGCCCGGGAGTCCTTGGCGTACGCCATCACGCGTTCGTCGGCGTGCACGGTCACCCCGGCGTCGGCGAGGGCGTCCAGGGCGCGTGGCAGGAACTCGGCGGCGACGTCCTGGTGGACCAGGAGGGTCTCGGCGGCGTTGCAGACGCTGACCCGCTGGGCCTTGGAGTTGATCAGGATCTCGACCGCCATGTCGATGTCGGTCTCGGCGTCCACGTAGACGTGGCAGTTGCCGGTGCCGGTCTCGATGACGGGGACGGTGGACTCGGCGACGACGGTCTGGATCAGGGAGGCGCCGCCACGCGGGATCAGCACGTCGACGAGCCCCCGGGCGCGCATCAGCTCGCGCACGCTCTCCCGGCCCTCCCCCGGCACCAGCTGCACGGCGTCGGCGGGCAGCCCGGCACCGCCCACGGCGTCCCGGATCACCCGGACGAGGGCGGTGTTCGACTCGTAGGCGGAGGCGGAGCCGCGCAGCAGCACCGCGTTGCCGGACTTCAGGCAGAGGGCGGCGGCGTCGACGGTGACGTTCGGCCGCGCCTCGTAGATGATGCCGACGACGCCGAGCGGGACGCGGACCTGGCGCAGGTCGATGCCGTTGGGCAGGGTGGAGCCGCGGACGACCTCGCCGACCGGGTCGGGCAGCTTCGCGACGTCGCGGACGTCGGAGGCGATGGCCCGGACCCGCTCGGGGGTGAGGGTGAGCCGGTCGACGATGGCCTCGCTGGTGCCGCTCTCCCGGGCCTTGGCCACGTCCTTGGCGTTGGCCTCGACGATCTCGCCCGTGCGGACCTCCAGGGCGTCCGCGATGGCGAGCAGCGCGTCGTCCTTCACGGCGCGCGGCAGCGGCGCGAGGTCGGCGGCGGCCGACTTGGCCCGGTAGGCGGCCTGGGTGACCGGGGACATCGAGTCGTACGGCGAGAGCGTGGTCATGAAGGAAGGGTAGTGCTCCGCGGGGCGCTGTTCACGGCGCGTTCCACACCCCGAGATGGCATCAAAAGGGGTGAACGCCCACCGGGGTCGCCGGCGGCGGTCCGTAGCCCTCGGCAACGCGCTGGTGGTAGGTCTCGCGGTCGACGACCTCCAGGCCGACGATCTCCCAGGGCGGCAGGCCGGCCGTCTGCCGGTGCTCGCCCCACAGGCGCAGGGCGACGGCGGCGGCGTCGTGCAGGTCGCGGGCCTCTTCCCAGTAGCGGATCTCCGCGTGGTCGTTCGCATACCTGCTGGTCAGCAGGAAGGGGTGGTCGTGGGCCAGCTGTTCCAGGGCCCGCCTGAGGTCTCCCAGGGGCACTTCCCGCCCGGAGACGCTGAGGGTGACGTGCCACAGGCGGGGCAGGTCCCCGGGCTCCTCGTAGGAGTCCCCGGCCGCGACGCTCGTCAGAGCACCGCGGGACGCCGCCGCACCGGGGCGCACTCGTCTCACGACGGCCTCCTTCACGCTGTGCCCGTCAGGGGGGCGTGCGTCCGAAACACGCCCCTCAGCAAAGTTGAGCAGGCCGCAAGGCTCCGTGTGGCGGTTTTACGGAACGTCCCCCACCGGGGTCGGGGGTTATGTCCCGTTTTACGAGTGCAGGACCACCAGGTCGTCCCTGTGTACGACCTCCCGTTCGTACTCCGGGCCGAGTTCCCGCGCCAGCTCCCTGGTCGACCGCCCGATCAGCCGGGGGATCTCCTTGGCGTCGAAGTTGACCAGCCCACGGGCCACCGCGCGCCCGGTGCCGTCGCGCAGCTCGACCGGGTCGCCGGCGTTGAACTCGCCGTCGACGGCGGCGATCCCGGCGGGCAGCAGCGACTTGCGGCGCTCCACGACCGCGCGTACGGCCCCGTCGTCCAGGGTCAGGGACCCCTGCGGGGTGGAGGCGTGCTGGAGCCACAGCAGCCGGTCGGCGGAGCGCTTGCCGGTGGGGTGGAAGTAGGTGCCCGTGTCGCCGCCGCCCAGCGCCTCGGCCGCGTGGACCGCGCTGGTGAGGACGACGGGGATGCCCGCGGCGGCGGCGATCCGGGCGGCCTCCACCTTGGTGACCATGCCACCGGTGCCGACGCCCGCTTTGCCGGCGCTGCCGATCTCGATGCCGTCGAGGTCGGCGGGCCCTCGCACCTCCGCTATCCGCGAGGTGCCGGGCCGGGCGGGGTCGCCGTCGTACACGCCGTCCACGTCGGACAGCAGGACCAGCAGGTCGGCGTGGACGAGGTGGGCGACGAGGGCGGCGAGGCGGTCGTTGTCGCCGAAGCGGATCTCGTCGGTGGCGACGGTGTCGTTCTCGTTCACGACCGGGAAGGCGCCCATGGCGAGCAGCTTGTCGAGGGTGCGGGAGGCGTTGCGGTGGTGGGCGCGGCGGCTCATGTCGTCGGAGGTGAGCAGCACCTGGCCGACACGGACGCCGTAGCGGGCGAAGGAGGCGGTATAGCGGGCCACGAGCAGGCCCTGGCCGACGCTGGCGGCGGCCTGCTGACGGGCGAGGTCCTTGGGGCGGCGGCGCAGGCCCAGCGGGGCGAGGCCGGCGGCGATGGCACCGGAGGAGACGAGGACGACCTCCTTCTCTCCCCCGCTGCGGCTCTTGGCGAGGACGTCGACCAGCGCGTCGACCCGGTCGGCGTCCAGGCCGCCCTCGGCGGTGGTCAGCGACGAGGAGCCCACTTTGACGACGATCCTGCGGGCCTCGCCCACGGCCTGCCTTGCCCTTGCCACTTGCCCTCGGTTCCCCTCGCGCGCGGATGCTGCCCTGTCCGGCAATCTACGCGAAGGCGATCGGCGCCCGCCCCTCGATTCCAGTCTCCGGACAGGCGGTGCGTGACCGTTTGCTCACGCACCGCGTACGGCAAAAAGGTTGTGTTGGTTGCTTATAGAAAATAAAGCCTGCACAAATTTAATTTGAACTACGTGTCACCTACAGTTCACCGCGTGAAGCGCATACTCCTCCGCTCGGGGAAGAGCCCCTACGACGTCGTTCCGCTCGAGGAAGCTCTGCACCGCGACGTCATCGCCACCAACTCCGGCAACCTGATCTTCAGTGACGCCGCGCACAAGATCCTCGAGACTCCGGGCACCGAGGTGGTCTCGAACGGGATGCGCGCCGAGGCGGCCGCGGCGGCGCGGATCAACGAGGAGTACGACGCGTTCGTCGTCCCGCTCGCCAACGCCTTCCGGCCGTCGTTCGAGTCCGGGCTGAACCGCCTGACCCGGCTCATCGGCCGGCTGCGGATCCCCGTGGTGGTGCTGGGTGTGGGCGCGCAGAGCGGGGTGAGCTACAACCCGGAGCGGCTGAAGCGAATGGAACCGGCCGTGCGCGCGTTCTGCGCGGCGGTGCTCGACCGGAGCGCGTCGATCGGGGTGCGCGGCGAGTTCACCGAGCAGTACCTGAAGGACATGGGCTTCAGGGACGTCGAGGTGATCGGCTGCCCGTCGCTGTTCATGTACGGGCGCGAACTGGACGTGCGCAAGCGGGTGCCGGAGCTGACGGCGGATTCGCGGATCGCGGTCAACGGTTCGCACAGCGCGGTGCGCAAGCAGCGCCTGGACCGGATCATCACCCGTGCCCACGAGCGCTATCCGCACCTGCGCTTCATCGGCCAGAACCTCAGCGACGCGCGGCAGTTGCACTGGCGGGACCTGTCGGACCCGAACGCCGAGGTGACCGCGATGCCGACGCATCCGGACCACCCGATGTACCGGGAGGACAAGGTCCGCGTCTACGTCGATCCCGTCACCTGGATCGACGACCTGCGCGGCTTCGACTTCTCCTTCGGCTCCCGGATCCACGGCAACATCGCGGCGCTGCTCGCCGGCACGCCCGCGACCGTGCTGTGCGGGGACTCGCGGACGCTGGAGCTGTGCCGTTACTTCGACATCCCGCACCGGCTGCTGGACAGCATCGCGAAGAACCCCGAGACCGCCGATCCCGCGCGGTTGTACGAGGAGGCCGACTTCGGGGCGCTGGTCGGCGGGCACGCGGAGCGCTTCGAGCGGTTCGTCTCGTTCCTGGACAAGAACGGGCTGGAGAACACCTTCACCCACGGCGACGGCGGCGCCGCCTACGAGGAGCGGATCCGGTCGCTGTCCTTCCCGCCGGGCATCCGCCCGTGGAACGACGCGGACATCGCCTCGCTGACCACGCGGTTCGGCTGGCTGCAGAGCCGTATCAGCGAACTGTCCCTCGACAACGCGCAGTTGCGCAAGGAGCTGGCGAGGTCGGGGGTGAAGGCGGCCAAGAGCAAGTCCACCGCCGGCGGCACCGTGACCGCGGCCGCCCCCGCCGCCAGCGTCTACCGCCGCGCCCGGCGCGTGGTGGGCCGCCCCCTCAAGCGGGCCCTCCAGGCCGGGCGCCAGTAGCCCGCGGGCCGTCAGGCCGCCGCCGCGAAGCCGCCCGAGGGCAGCGAGCGCCGCACCTTGCGCAGGGCACGGCGCAGGAAGGAGTTGGCGGCGGCCGCCCGGTACCCCTCGAAGTCCCGGGCCTCGCGGTCCTCGGCGCGGTACACCCAGTCGGGTATGCCGGCCTCCTTGGAGCGGAAGTGCGGGTAGACCAGGTAGACCTCGGTGCCCCGCTTCTCCAGGACCGCGGCGGCCTGCTTCTTCGCCCTGACGAACTCCACGACGTCCTTCAGGAGTTCGGGGCGCTGGAGGGCCACCAGCTGGAGCCGCAGCCGCTCGTGGACCTTCATCCGCCGGGCGATGCGGGGGGTCCAGTAGGCGTCCATCAGCGGCTTGGCCAGTTCGAGCTTGTGCCGCCGCACCTCCTCGCCGTCCTTGAGGTACCGGGGCCCGAACTGCGGCAGCAGAGTGATCAGGAAGGGCCGGACCATCAGCGTGTCACGCTGGGCGCCCGCCGGGACCATCCGCGCGATCAGCTCCATCAGGGCGCGCGCGGAGTCGAAGCGCAGGGTGTAGCCGCCGGACTTGGTGACGTGCTTGCCGTCCTCACGGCCGACCAGGTAGTAGCAGGTGTGGTCGGCGACGACCGAGACGCCGTCGGCCCGCAGGTAGGCCTCCATCGTGAACAGCGCGTCCTCGCCGGTCCACAGGGACTCGTCGAAGCGCATGCCGTGCCTCTCGATCAGTTCGCGGCGGAACAGCTTCTGCGCGCTGAGCGTGAACTTGATGCTGGACGAGAAGACGTCGGTGCGGTCGAGGTTCTCGCCCCACATCGACTTCGGCGCCGTGCGGTTGATCCCCTCGACCCGGCCCAGCACCACGTCGGTGCCGTTCCTGTCGGCCATGGCGACCATGCGCTCCAGGGCCTCGGGGCCGAGCCGGTCGTCGGCGTCCAGGAAGAACACGTACCGCCCCGACGCCTTGCCCAGCCCGACGTTGCGCGGGCCGCTGGGGCCGCCGGAGTTCTCCTGCCGGATCACGGTGACCCGCATGGCGGCGCGGGCCGCGAACTCCTCCAGGTACTCCCCGGTCCCGTCCGTCGAGCCGTCGTCCACCGCGACGACCTCGATGCGCGCCGGGTCGATGGTCTGCGCCTCCACGGACGCCAGGCACTCGACCAGGTAGGGCATCGCTTCGTACGCCCCGATGATCACGGTTACATCGGTTTGCGTCACGACGGTCACATTTCCCCCTCTTTCACGTTCTCCACGGTCAATGGAGCGTTTCCCCCGAATCGCGTCATTCGCAATCTGTTAGACGGGGTGCCCGGGGAACCGGTTGCTCCGACGGCCTGGATCCGTGGCGTACGTCACACAGCCCCGCGAGGGACAACGGTTCGCGGGCGACACCGGACAGTACGGAGAGCCGGTAAGAGCTGCTCAGGGAGGGCGGTAAGAGCAGCACAAGAGGCCTGACGAGGAGCCGGAAAAGCGGGACGGACAAGGGGGCCGGAAAAGCGGACGGCCCCCGAGGAGTGGATCCTCGGGGGCCGTCCGGGCGACCGGGGTCAGCCCGCGGTCACGCCGTCCGTCTCACCGGTGGACGACAGCCGCTGGCCGGGCAGCGCGTTCGTCAGCTCGGCCGCCTCCGCGGGGTCGAGGTTGGCGGCACCCACACGGGGCTCCTGGCCGACGTTGCGGGCCTCGGACTTGCGGGCGAGGCCGGCCACCGCGGAGTTGAACTGGTCGATGGACTTCGGCTCGTCGGGGCCGAGCAGGTACCGCTTGAGCTCCGTGCGGTCGGCGGCCAGCGGGTCGGCGGCCGGGTCGCGCACGGCGTCCAGCAGCCCGCCCAGCTCGGCCGCGCTGTTGGAGAGGATCACCGCGGCGCGCACCGCGGTGTTCTGCCGCTTGAACTCCTCCGCGCCCAGCTCGGCCGAGTCCGTCACCGCGTACGGCTTGCCGCTGGCGATGAAGTCGGAGACCACGCTGGAGATGTCGGAGACCATCGCGTCGGAGACGTTGAAGCAGTCGTACAGGCGCGGCTCGGCGCCCTTGACGACCCGGTGCTCCCAGGTGGGGAAGGAGCGCCAGTGGGCGTCGTTCCACTCGCCGCGCAGCCGGGCGATCTCCTCGTGCTTCGCGACGTCGGTCACGCCGTCACGGGTGGCCTCGGCCTCGTCGCCCTTGTCGCCGCCCGCGCCGGACAGCTCGGCGAGGCGGGCCTCGATCCGGGCCAGCTCGGCCTTGGCACGGTCCTGGGCGGCGGTGTCGACGGTGAAGCGCGCGTCGGCGGCGCGTTCGGCGGCGGCCTTCTCGACCAGGGCGGTGATCCGCACGTGCGCGGCGCCGGCTTCCTTGCTGACCGTGCCGGTGAACGGGTGCGGCTTGTACAGGACGCGGACCGGCGGGTCGGCCTTCACCAGCCTTTTCACGATGTTCTCACCGGCCAGCACGAGGGAGGTGTTGCCGGGGTTGCCGTCCCAGCCCTCCCAGGTGGGGGCGTACAGGACCGTGGGGATGCGCGACTCGGGCACGCCCTGCCAGGGCCGGATCGGCGCCAGCTGCGGGCGGCCGACCTCCACGATGTCGTCGTCACGGACGCCCACGTCGGCGATGGCGTAGCGGTCGCGGCCCGCCCGGCCGGCGGTCCACACCTCGTCGTACACCTTGCTGAACGGGTTGACGCTGGCCAGCTTGTCGCTGTCGCCGTGGCCGATGAAGACGTGCTTCATGGTGGGCACGCGCAGCAGGTGGATGTTCTTGCCGACGTTCGCCGCGTACAGCGCGACACGCACCGTGGAGAGGTCCATGTTCATCAGGTGCACCCCTCCGGGCACGCAGACGACGGGGACCGTGGTGGGCGCCAGGTTGTTCAGGATGACCCGCTCACGCAGGATGACCATCGGCCGGGTGTCCAGCTGCTCCATCGTCTCCAGCCACATGTTGACCTGGTAGGCGGAGTCCTTGGAGCCGGAGAAGTACAGCACCGTCTCGGGCTTGTAGGCGGCCAGCCAGTCGTCGACGGCGGCCAGCACCTGCTCGGCCTTCGGCGGGATCTTGTTGCCGCGCACGTACGGCACCAGCGCCAGCACGTACAGGCAGCCCAGGCCGACGGTGAGGCCGATGCCGGTGAAGCCGGCGACGGCCGAGTCCATGGCCCCGGAGACCAGCAGACCGGCGACCGCCGCGAGGTCGAGGTGGAGCATCTTCTCCGCGGAGCGGTGCAGCAGTCGGCGCGGCGGGGCGTCCGGGATGCGGATGCGGGAGGTGAGGTCGACGTTGCGGGTGGCGACCGGCATCCGGCGGCGGTTGCGGATCAGGGTGACCAGCGCGCCGTGCGGGGCCTGCAGACCATAGAAGGCGATGAAGCAGGCGATGGCCCCGTAGAAGATCAGGTGGTCCGTCAGGGACAGCCGGGCCAGCAGCAGGACCAGCAGCAACTGCCGGATCAGGAAGCGGATCGACAGACCGGCCCGCACCTTGCCGAGGCGGTTGATCAGATAGCTGCCCTTGCGGTGCAGATAGTGGTCCGCCAGATACGTCACGACGGCCGCGGCCGCGAAGGCGGGAACGCTCGGGACGAGCGCGGCCAGCATGAGCGCCGGGAAGCCCAGGATCATGAGGGCCGCCGCGGCCAGTTCGGCCGCGCTGCCCACCCGGGCGACGCGAATAGCGGTGGATATCACTGAGAAACCTGCTCTGGGAGGGGAGAGTGCCGGTTTTGTTCTGGAATGCTGCGTATTTGCGGTTGATCCGCCAGATGCACTGATTCAGGCCTCTGCGAACGCCCGGTGAACGGGTGCCCGGAGAGGCCTGAATTTCTGAACGCTGATGAGCGCCGATTATTACACGCCGTCCTGACGGTCCAGAACCGAGGCCAGCGCCTGCTCGAAGCCGGAGGCCCGGGCGGCGCCCGCCGTCGGGTCCTGCTGGCGGACGTCGATGACGTGACCGGTCAGCTCCGACAGCAGCACGTCCAGCGAGGTGCGGGCCACGGCCTCGGAGGAGAGCAGGCTGCCCGCGGGCTCCTGGCCGAAGGCCTTGGTCCGCATCGGGGTGGCGGTGCGCTCGGGGTTGATGCAGTTGACGCGGATGCCGTCGCCCGCCCACTCGTCGGACAGCGCCTGGGTGAGGTTCACCATCGCCGCCTTGGTGGAGGAGTACAGGCTGTACTCGGCGCGGCCGCGGGTGTAGCTGCTGGAGGTGTACAGCAGCAGCTGGCCCTTGGTCTCCGCCAGGTACTTGTACGAGGACCGCGCGATCTGCACCGGGGCGAGGTAGTTGACCTTCAGCGCCTCCTCGATGGTGGCGTTGTCGGTCTCGGCGAGCTTGCCGATGCGCAGCACGCCCGCGGTGTTGACGACGTAGTCGATCCGGCCGGTCTCCCCGTACGCCTTGGACAGCGCGTCGTCGACCTCCTCCGGGTTCTCCACGTGCGTGCCGGTGGTGGAGCGGCCCAGCGCGTAGACCTTGGCGCCGTAGGACCCGGCGAGTTCGCAGATGTCCTTGCCGATGCCGTAGGAGCCGCCGAAGACGACGATGGTCTTGCCGGTGAGCAGCTCCCGGTAGGCCTCGTCGTCGATCTGCTCGGGGGCGGCGGTGGAGGCGAGCTGGAAGAGCTTGTCGGCGATGAAGACGTCGACCGGCTGGGTCACCTTCATGTTGTACTCGTCACCCGCGACGACGTGGATCGGCACGTCCGGCAGGTACTTGAGCACCACGGAGCAGTCGTCGGTGGCCTGGAAGTTGGGGTCGCCGGCCGCGACCTCGTAGGCCCGGCGGATCGTGGACAGCTTGAAGGCCTGCGGGGTCTGGCCGCGGCGCAGCCGGGAGCGGTCCGGGATCTCGGTGATGAACTCGCCGTCCTGGCCGTGGGTGCGCGTGACGATGATGGTGTCCGCGGAGGGGATGGCCACGTCCACGGCCTCGAAGCGCTCCAGCGCGGTCACGCAGTCGTCGATGACGCGCTGCGACAGCAGGGGGCGGACGGCGTCGTGGAAGAGGACGTTGAGGTCCTCGCCCTCGGCCAGGCCCTCGCCCAGGGCTTCGATGGCGCGCTCGGTGGTCTCGTTGCGTGTCGAGCCGCCCTCGATGATCTTCTTGACCTTGGTGAACCCGGCCTTGGCGACGATCTTCTCGATGTCGGGCACGTAGCCCGGCGCCATCAGCACGATGACGTCGTCGATCGAGTCGGCCTTCTCGAAGGTGGTCAGGGTGTGCTCGATGACTGCCTTGCCGGCGATCTTCAGCAGCTGCTTGGGGATCGACAGACCCACCCGCTGACCGGTGCCACCGGCCAGGATCACTGCGGTGGTACGGGGCTTGGCTATGTGCTGGGACACAGGTGACCTACCTCGGGGCGACAGGGAACGCGGAAATGCTCCCACTTCGGGTAACCGCAGTGCAAGGTGAGCGACCGCCACCGCATATGTGCGCGCAACCTCTCATTCACCTTGCACCGCTGGTACGGGCAACGCCCTCTTTGTCAGTTCCGCGGAATTGCTGTGAGTAACTCCACAGGTGTCGCGGAAGTCGTTCAGCGTCGGCGCAGCCGCTTCAGGCAGCGGTGTCCGAGCACGCGGACGAGTTCCTTCGACGGCGTCTGGTGAACGGTACGTGCTCCAGCGGGCCGGACGGACACCGAGGCCGCCGCGGCGAGCGCGCCGTACAGCGCCCGAGCGGCCACCTCCGGGGCGATCCGGGCTTCCTCGCCCGCCGGTTCGACTTGTCTGATATGTCCGGTCTGTCGCGGAACGGTGGACAACAGCGCCGGATCACCGAGGATCCGGACGCCCATCGCACCGAGGCGCCCGGCCGTTTCGGCACCGATCGCGGCGGCGGCCTCGACGGCCCACCGGGGCGTGGCGATCCGCACGTCCCGTGCGGTGGGGCTGCACGTGTTCTTCATATGCATGACCGCGCCGTTGCGGACGAGCCTGGAATACAGCTCGTCCGGCAGTCCATTGCCCCGGAATTCGACATTAAGATTCCGCAGCATTTCGGTCTCGGCGAGGGTGAGGGACCGGTTCGCGGTGTCCGGGACCGGCTGGAGGAGACCGCCGGGCAGGCCCAGCAGCGCCTCGAAGGTGCGCAGCAGGCCGCCCCGGTCCCGGTCGTCCACCACCACAACGGTGACCCGCTCCGGCCCGGCCACCCGGGACCAGCGCTCCACGAGCCGGTCGTGCCGGTGCCGGTGCCAGAAGCTCGGGTTGGGCTTCTCGTACGGGGCCTTGCGGAGCATGTGCTCCAGCCAGTCCTCGTACCCCATGCGCAGCCCGTTCTGCACGTACTGCTGCCACTGCGACGGCAGGATCCTCGCCAACGGGCGCACGGTGACGAGGATGTGCACCCGGTCACCGCCGAGCTGTCCGACGATCCGCTCGATGGCGGCGCCGTCGGGGGCGTCGGCGAAGAACTCGCTGCTCACCACGGAGGTGCGCCCGCCGGTGGCACGGACCCGCTCCAGCAGCCGGGTCCAGTGCCCGTCGGTCGGCGCGGTGTCGCCCATCATCGCGGGGCGGGCGCAGGCGGCGAGCGCGGCCTCCATCGGGTGCCGGCTGTGCGCCGGGAACTCGACGCCGTACCGCGGCAGCGTCTCCTTCGCGGCGAACAGGGCGCCCTGGACGGCGGTGGTGCCGGTCTTGTGCGGGCCGATGTGCAGCAGGCGGGTGCCGTTCGGCAGGGGCTCGGGGGTCGTACAGTCCATCTCCATGGTCAACGGAAGGTAAGAGACTTACCTGAGGCTTACCTGAGAGCACCGTGGGAGTCCGGTGAGTGCGGTGGCTCCCACGGCGCTCCGGCGGACCGTCAGACCACGCGGACGCCGGGTTCGTCCGACTCCACCCGCAGGGTGGCCAGGGTGCTCGCGGCCGCCTGCGGACCGAGCACCGTGTCCACGATCCGGACCCGCGCGTCGATGCCGTCGCGGCGGATGTCGAAGAGGTGGTAGCCGCGGTGGGCGTCGATCACCTTCCAGTGCGGGTTGTCCGCCATCAGCGGGTCCCACTGGGCGTGGAAGGCGGCCTGGTCCTGGTCGCCGTTGCTGGAGATGGAGGTGCCGACGAACTCGGCGCCGACGACGTCGGAGCCGGGGTCGGCGAAGTCCTCCTTGAGGTCGCTGATCATCGTCAGGTGCCGGTCGCCGCTGAGCACGACCGGGTTGCGGATCCGGGTGAACTCCGCCATGAGGGCGTTGCGTTCGGCCTGGTAACCGTCCCAGGCGTCGTAGTACCAGAGCTTGCCCTCGCCGAGCTGCAGATCGGTCTCGGCCATCATGATCTGCGAGGCGATGATGTTCCAGCGCGCCGGGGAGTCCCGCAGCCCGTCGAGGAGCCACTCCTTCTGGTCCGCGCCGAGCATGGTCATCGACGGGTCCTGGGCGCCGGCCTGGCCGGTCGCCTGGTCGCTGCGGAACTGCCGGGTGTCCAGGACGTTGAGCCGGGCCAGGTGGCCGAACTCCAGACGGCGGTGCATCCTGATGTGCGGGCCGTCCGGGATCGCGGTGGCCCGGACCGGCATGTGCTCGTAGTACGCCTGGAAGGCCGCGGCGAGCCGGGCCACGAACGCGTCGTGCGGCTGCTTGCCCGGGTCCTGCGGGATCTCGCCGGCCCAGTCGTTGTCGACCTCGTGGTCGTCGAAGGTGACCACCCAGGGCGCGTTCGCGTGCATCGCGGCGAGGTCGGGGTCGCTGCGGTACTGGGCGTAGCGGTTGCGGTACTGCTCGAGGGTGTACGGCTCGCCCGTGCCCTCGTGCCTGCGCACGGCGGTCGCGGAGGGCGTGGACTCGTAGATGTAGTCGCCGACGAAGAGCACGAAGTCGGGGTCCTGGGCGAGCATGTCGGCGTACGGCGTGAAGTAGCCGTGCTGCCAGTTCTGGCAGGAGGCCAGCGCGACGCGCAGCGAGCCGCCCTTGCGGTGCGGGTGGGGCGCGGTGCGGGTGCGGCCGGTGGGCGAGAGCCGGCCGCCGGCGCGGAAGCGGTACCAGTAGGTGCGGCCGGGGCGCAGTCCGCGTACGTCCACGTGGACGCTGTGCCCGTACTCGGGCCGGGCCTGGGCGACGCCCCGGCGGGCGGTCTTTCTGAAGCGTTCGTCCTCGGCGAGTTCCCACTCCACCGCGACCGCGCTGTCGGGCATGCCGCCGCCGTTCAGCGGGTCGGGGGCGAGCCGGGTCCACAGCACGATGCCGTCCGGCAGCGGGTCGCCGGACGCGACGCCGAGGCTGAACACGCCGTCGGGCAGCGGGTTCTCCGCGGCCCGCGCGGCGGTCGGCAGCCAGAGCTGGGCGGAGGCAGCGGCGCCGAGTACGGCGGCACCGGCGGTCAGAAAGCGGCGGCGGTCGGGCGTTGCTCCGGTCATGCGCTGACTCCCTTGCCACGGTGGCCTGTTGAACACTCGGAAGCTCCCACGGCCGGACGGTCCGCCCGCTGAACGGCAGCCTTCGCGTGCATGACAAATGGACAGACAGCAGAAGACCCGTCACGGCACGGGAACCACACGACGAACGTGATCTTGCCGTAACGGGTCCGGGTCCTACCGGGGGTCGGCCCGTCCTACTGGGTGTCAAGAGACAGTGTGGAGCAGGCCGTTCAGGAGGCGAAGCCCGATCCCAGCCGCGCGCCGGAGGCCACGGTGCCGAGCGGGCCGCCGCCGAAGGTGCGGGAACCGGCCGGGGTGATCCCGGCGGCGGTGGCCTTCAGCACCCGCACCGAGCCCGCCCCGGAGTTCTCCCCCGGCGCGCCACACCGCTCCGCGCCTGTTCCCACGGGTCCCTCCCCTGCTCCGCGGTGCCCTGTGCGACCAGCCGGAGAGGGGTGGGGTTGCCTTGCGGGACGCCCCGGTCCAACCGGGCGCCCCTCCACAAGCACGGCCGCGCGGCTTGCGGAGCGCGGCCGCGTGCCTCACTCGAACGGGTCGAAGTCGCCGAACTCCTGAAGGGCCTCGTCGCGCTCCGCCTGCCGGTCCCGGCGCCGCTGGACCGCGGGACGCTGCTCCTCGAACCGGTGGTCCTCGCCGCGCCGGCCGAGCATCTCCGCGCCCGCCATGACCGTCGGCTCCCAGTCGAAGACGACCGCGTTGTCCTCGGGGCCGATGGCCACGCCGTCGCCGGAGCGGGCGCCCGCCTTCATCAGCCGCTCCTCGACACCGAGGCGGTTGAGCCGGTCGGCCAGGTAGCCGACAGCCTCGTCGTTGTTGAAGTCGGTCTGGCGGACCCAGCGTTCGGGCTTCTCGCCGCGCACCCGGAACAGCGGCTCCCCGTCGACCTCCTCGCGGGTCACCGTGAAGCCCGCGTCGTCCACGGCCTTCGGCCGGATCACGATCCGGGTCGCCTCCTCCTTGGGCTTCTCGGCACGCGCCCTGCCCACCAGCTCACCGAGCGCGTACGACAGCTCCTTCAGGCCGATGTGCGCCACCGCCGACACCGCGAAGACGCGGTAACCGCGCGCCTGGAGGTCCGGCCGCACCATCTCGGCGAGGTCCTTGCCGTCGGGCACGTCGACCTTGTTCAGGACGACGATCCGGGGGCGGTCGTCGAGCCCGCCGTACTCGCGCAGCTCCGCCTCGATGACGTCGAGGTCGGACAACGGGTCGCGGTCGGACTCCAGGGTCGCCGTGTCCAGCACGTGCACCAGCACGCTGCACCGCTCCACGTGCCGCAGGAACTCCAGGCCCAGGCCCTTGCCCTGGCTGGCGCCGGGGATCAGGCCCGGCACGTCGGCGATGGTGTACACGGTCGAACCGGCCGTGACGACACCCAGGTTGGGCACGAGGGTGGTGAACGGGTAGTCGGCGATCTTCGGCTTGGCCGCGCTCAGCACCGAGATCAGCGAGGACTTGCCCGCGCTCGGGTAGCCGACCAGGGCCACGTCGGCGACCGTCTTCAGCTCCAGGACGATGTCCTGGAGGTCGCCCGGCTCGCCGAGCAGCGCGAACCCGGGCGCCTTGCGGCGGGCGGAGGCCAGTGCCGCGTTGCCGAGGCCGCCCCGGCCGCCCTGCGCGGCGATGTACGACGTGCCGTGTCCGATCAGGTCGGCGAGGACGTTGCCCGCCTTGTCGAGGACGACCGTGCCGTCCGGCACGGGCAGGACGAGGTCCTGCCCGTCCTTGCCGGAGCGGTTGCCGCCCTCGCCGGGCTTGCCGTTGGTCGCCTTGCGGTGCGGGGAGTGGTGGTAGTCGAGGAGGGTCGTCACCGACTGGTCGACGGTCAGGATGACGTCACCGCCCCGGCCGCCGTTGCCGCCGTCGGGGCCGCCGAGCGGCTTGAACTTCTCACGGTGGACGGAGGCACAGCCGTGGCCTCCGTTACCCGCGGCGACGTGCAGTTCGACGCGGTCCACGAAGGTGGTCATGGTTCGGTGCCTCCAGATGCAATACGGGATGGTGCCTGTGTCAACACGCGAAAGGCGGACCCGCCTTCCCGATCGGGAAGTGAGGTCCGCCTCGCGAAACGTTCGGTCTGGGCTCTGAGCCTCGGCTCAGGCGACCGGAACGATGTTCACGACCTTGCGGCCACGGTGGCTGCCGAACTCCACCGCACCCGCCTGCAGCGCGAACAGCGTGTCGTCGCCGCCACGGCCGACGCCGGCGCCCGGGTGGAAGTGGGTGCCGCGCTGGCGGACCAGGATCTCGCCCGCGTTCACGACCTGACCGCCGAAGCGCTTCACGCCGAGGCGCTGAGCGTTGGAGTCACGACCGTTACGGGTGGACGATGCGCCCTTCTTGTGTGCCATCTCTCCTCAGTCCCTTACTTCGCAGCCGCGGGGATCTCAGTGACCTTGATCGCCGTGTACTGCTGGCGGTGGCCCTGACGACGGCGGTAGCCGGTCTTGTTCTTGTAGCGCAGAATGTCGATCTTCTGGCCCTTGTGGTGGTCCACGACCTCGGCCTGGACCTTGATGCCGGCCAGCACCCACGGGTCGCTGGTCACAGCGTCGCCGTCGACAACGAGCAGGGTCGAGAGCTCGACCGTGTCGCCAACCTTGGCAGTGGAAATCTTGTCAACCTCAACGATGTCACCGACAGCAACCTTGTGCTGGCGGCCACCGCTGCGCACGATGGCGTACACGCGGATCTCACTCTCTCGCTCGGGGAACGGCCCCCCGCAGTCCAGCAGCCCGGCACGCGGGCGGCCTCTCCGGAACACCTGGTGCTCCGGAGGAAGAAGGTTTACGGGGATGTGGCGCGTCCATATCCACGGAACACGCCGACGGTCAAGGTTACGGGGCCACGGCCGAAGGGGTCAAACCGGGCCGGGCCCCGCCGCTGTGCGGCCGGTCACGTGGACCGGCCGCACAGCATGCCGACCCGGCCGGGTCAGTCCTCGTCGGTGGCGGCGGAGACCGCGGTCTTCTTCGCCGTCGATTTGGCGGCGGCCGTCTTGGCGGTCGTCGCCGCCTTCTTGGCCGTCGTCTTCTTGGCGGCCGTCTTCTTGGCCGCGGTCTTCTTCGCCGTGGTCGCCTTGGTGGCCGCCTTCTTCGCGGTGGCCTTCTTGGCGGCCTTGCGGGCGGCCGTCTTCTTCACCGGAGCGGCCTCCTCGGCGGCCGGAGCGGCCTCCTCGGTCGCCGCCGGCGCCTCGGCGGTCGCCTCCGCCGACGGGACGACCACGACGGCCGCCTCCTCGGACGCGGTGGGCGCGGTGGGCGCGGTCGCCTTGCGCACGGCGCGGCGGCGCGGACGGGCCGGGGCGGCGCTCTCCACGGGCGCCTCCTCGGCCGGAGTCACGGCCTCGGGCTCCGCCGCCGGGGTCTCGGGCTCCGCCGCCGGGGTCTCGGCGGCGGGCGCCACCGACTCGGCGATCGTCACCACGGCCGCCTCGGCCCCCGCGGGGGAACCGGCGGGCGCCGACACCTTGCGGGTCGCCCGGCGACGCGTACGTCCCTTGGGCGCGGCCTCCTCGGCGGCCTGAGCGGCGACCCCGGCCTCCGGCTGCGCCACCGCTACCACCGGGTCCTCGACGGCCACGGGCGCGGCCTGCGCCTCGGCGGGCTGCTCCGGCAGCACCGGACGCTCGGTCTCCGCGGCGACGGAGACGTCCTGGGCGGTCGGGACCACGGCGACCCCGGCCGCCTCGACGACCTCGGCCTGCGCCTCCGGCTGACGGGCCCCGGCCCTGGGCGCGCCCGCCGGAGCCGACGCCCGCCGGCTCGCCCGGCGCCGCGTACGGCCGCGGGTGGCGGCGGCCTCGGCCTCGGCGACGCTGCTGTACAGCTCCTCGTCCGGGGCGAAGTCGGGAGCGGGCAGGGCCACCGGCTCGGCGACCTCCGCCGCGACCTCCGCCACGGCCTCGGTCTCGGCCTCCTCCTCGGCGGTCCCGGCGATCCCGGAGACCACGGACACGGCCTCCTGCTCGGTCACCTGGCCGTCGCCGCCGCGCCCGCGCTTCTTGCGCTTGCCGCCGCCCCCACCGATGGCGGACGGCTGCTCCATGTGCACGATGACGCCGCGGCCGTTGCAGTGGACGCAGGTCTCCGAGAAGGACTCCAGCAGTCCCTGGCCGACCCGCTTGCGGGTCATCTGGACCAGGCCCAGCGAGGTGACCTCGGCGACCTGGTGCTTCGTACGGTCCCGGCCCAGGCACTCCAGCAGGCGCCGCAGCACCAGGTCCCGGTTGGACTCCAGCACCATGTCGATGAAGTCGATGACGATGATGCCGCCGAGGTCGCGCAGCCTGAGCTGGCGGACGATCTCCTCGGCCGCCTCCAGGTTGTTCCTGGTGACCGTCTCCTCGAGGTTGCCGCCCTGACCGGTGAACTTGCCGGTGTTGACGTCGATGACGACCATCGCCTCGGTCCGGTCGATCACCAGCGAACCGCCGCTGGGCAGCCAGACCTTGCGGTCCAGGGCCTTGGCGAGCTGCTCGTCGATCCGGTACGTGGCGAAGGCGTCGACCTCGGAGGTCCACTTCGACAGCCGCTCGGCCAGGTCGGGGGCGACGTGCGAGACGTACCCGTGGATGGTCTGCCAGGCTTCCTCGCCGCTGACGATGACCTTGGAGAAGTCCTCGTTGAAGATGTCGCGCACCACCCGGACGGTCATGTCCGGCTCGCCGTACAGCAGCGTCGGGGCGTTGCCGCTCTTGGCCTTCTTCTGGATGTCCGCCCACTGCGCCTGGAGCCGCTCGACGTCCCGGCGCAGCTCGTCCTCGCTCGCGCCCTCGGCGGCGGTGCGCACGATGACGCCCGCGTCGTCGGGGACGATCTTCTTGAGGATGCCCTTCAGCCGGGCCCGCTCGGTGTCGGGCAGCTTGCGGCTGATGCCGGTCATCGAGCCTTCGGGCACGTACACGAGGTAGCGGCCCGGGAGGGAGACCTGGCTGGTCAGACGGGCGCCCTTGTGGCCGATCGGATCCTTCGTCACCTGGACGAGGACGGACTGGCCGGACTTCAGGGCGGACTCGATGCGGCGCGGGCCGTTCGCCATGCCCAGCGCCTCGAAGTTGACCTCACCGGCGTACAGGACCGCGTTGCGGCCCTTGCCGATGTCGATGAAGGCGGCCTCCATCGACGGCAGCACGTTCTGGACCTTGCCCAGGTAGACGTTGCCGACGTACGAGGTCGACTGCTCCTTGTTGACGTAGTGCTCGACGAGCACGCCGTCCTCGAGGACGCCGATCTGCGTGCGGTCGCCGTGCTGGCGGACGACCATCACACGCTCGACGGCCTCGCGGCGGGCGAGGAACTCGGCCTCGGTGATGATCGGGACGCGGCGGCGGCCCTGCTCGCGACCTTCCCGGCGGCGCTGCTTCTTGGCCTCCAGACGGGTCGAGCCCTTGATGGACTGCACCTCGTCGGAGGGTTCGGCCGCCTTGCGGGGCTCGCGGACCTTGACGACCGTGCGCTCCGGGTCGCCCTCGTCGGGCTCGGTGTCGACCGAGGTGTCACCGGCGCGACGACGGCGCCGCCGGCGGCGACGGCTGCTGGAGCTGGAGCCGCCGGACTCGTCGCCACGAGCCTCCTCGGCGTCCTCTTCCTCCTGCTCGGCGGTGTCCTCGGCGTCCTGCTCGCCCTGCTCGTGGGCGAGGTCCTCGGACTCGTCCGCGCCGGCCTCGCCCTCGACGGCGTCACCGCGACGGCGACGGCGGCCACCGCGACGGCGGCGACGGCGCGAACCGGTCTCCTCGTTCTCGTCGGCCTCGTCGGCCTCGTCGCCCTCGGCGAGGTCCTCGGCGGACTCCGCCGGTTCCCCGGTCTCCCCGGTCTCCTCGGCGACGGTGGTCTCCTCGCCCCGGGCCTCGGCCTCCTCGCCGTGGGCGGCGCCCCGGCGACGACGGCGGCGGCGCGAGCCGACCGGCTCCTCCTGGAACTCCTCGACCGCCTCGAGCGCCTCGACCGCCTCGGCCGTCTCGACCTCGTCGGTGTCGGTCGCCTCGGCGGCCGCTTCGGCGGCGGCGCGCTCCGGGGTCTGGAACCTCGGCTCGGTGAACACGGGCGCCTGGAACACGGCCACGGCGGGCCGGGCCGGGCGGCGCGGCGCCTCGGGCTCGGCGGCGGCCTGCGGGGCGGCCGGCTGCGCGGGCTCGGCGAACCCGGTCGCCGCCTGCCGCACGACCCGGCGGCGACGGCGCGGGGCGGCGGCCTCGGCGGGGGCCTGCGGCACTTCGGCGGCGGGCGTCTCGGCGGCGGGCGTCTCGGCGGTCGGCGCGGGCTCGGCGGCCTCTTCCGTCACAGCGCCTTCCTCGGCCACCGCGCTACCGGCGGGCACGGACACGCGGCGCGTGGCACGGCGGCGGGTACGGCGCGGAGCGGCCTCCTCCGCGGCTTCCCCGGTCTCGGCGGTCCCGGCCTCCACCGCGGGCGCCTGGGAAGGCTCCTCGGAAGTCACGGCGGCAGCGGGAGCGGCTTCCGGGGCCGGAGCGGTCCCGGTGGCCTCCTCCACGGCGGCCGACGCACCGGCGGGCGCGGACGCCCGGCGGGTCGCACGGCGACGCGGACGCGCGGCGGGCGCGGCCTCCTCCACGGCGGCCGGAGCCTCGTCGGCGGGCGCCTCGGCGGCCGGAGCGGTCCCGGTCCCGGCGGTCTCCGG
>NZ_JBEXLP010000080.1:0-32224 GCF_040610035.1 Streptomyces sp. NPDC004542 | reverse complement strand
CCCGACACCAGGAAGGAGCGGCACCCGCACGACCCGCCCCGCCGCCTCCGGCACGGCTTCCCCGGCCGCTCCCGCGTCCGCCCCGGCCGCGGCAGGCGCTGCGGAGCCGACGGTCTCGGCCGATCCGATCGCGCTTCCACGACTCGCCGCCCCGGCTGCCCCGCCGGCGGACACGACGCCGTCCGGCTCACCGACCGGCCACTCGCTCCCGACACCACCGGCCACCCGGCCACCGGCCGCTCCCGCCCGAGCCGCCCCGGCCGCGGCAGGCGCCGCGGCGCGCTCGTGGCGGGCGACCAGTTCCCGGCCCTTCGCCAGCACCCCCTCCGGCAGGAGGACCGTGCCGGAAGCGGTGGCGATCAGGTCCACGCGGGTGCCGATGCGCCCGGCGAACTCCGTGAGGCGGTCCATGTCCTCGGGCGAGCGCATGTCGACGAGGGCCACGACGACGTACCGCTCGCGCGGGTGCCGCTCGTGCAGGTCGCGGATGGTGTTCAGCACCGTGTTGCCGGTGGAGAACTCGTCGTCCACGAGGACCAGCGGGCCGTCGCCCGCCAGCAGCGCCGGGTCCGCGGGGAGCAGCAGGTGGGAGGTGGCGTGCGAGTGGGACTCCTCGAAGCCGCCCGCGGGCACGAGGCCGGCCACCGGGCGGCGGGTGGAGTGCAGGTACGGGGCGAGGCCCAGGCCGTCGGCGACCGAGTGGCCGAGGCCGGTGGCGGTCTCCGCGTAGCCGAGGACGACCGCCCTGGCCGCCTCCTCCTCGCCGAGCAGCTCACGGACCCGGCGGCCGAGGGCGACCCCGTGGCCGTGGACCACCGACGGTGACTGCGGTACGTGCTTGCCCAGCACGTTGGAGACGAGCAGGTGGGCCCGCTTGGGGTTGCGGCGCAGGGCGAGCCCCAGCAGGCCCGTCAGCGCGTCGTCGCCCCGGAGTTCGACCCCGAGCCGCTCGGCGACCCAGGTGCCGGACCAGACCCCGTCGTTGACTGCCTTGTTCATGCGTCCCTTGTGTTCGGGAACCGGAGGTGTCCGCCCGGTTCGGTCAGCCGGGTATCCCGGCGGCGAGCAGCTCCACGAAGCCGACGTCCTCGTTGGCGACGCCGAACACCTCGGCGCGCAGCAGGGTCCGCTCGGCCCAGGCGCGGTGCGGCTTCACCTCGTTCATCTTGTTCGTGTAGGCCGACCTGAGTACACCCCCACCGCCGCGTTCCGGCCGCAGGATGTCCGCCGCGTCGCTGAACTCCTCGTGACTGACCACGGACAGCGCGTGCACGGGGAGTACGTGGGAGGGGTGGATACAGGTCTTGCCGAGCAGCCCGTTGGCCTGGTCCAGGGAGATCTCCCGCAGCAGCCCGTCCATCGCGTGCTCGATGAGCCGCTCGCGCAGTTCCACGGCCTGCCCCTCCAGGAAGGGGCTCTGCCGCAGCATCGGCTTGAACATGCGCTCGGACACCCGGAAGTACTCCCACACCGGCCCGGTCACCGTGAACCCGGTGCCGTCGGCCCGCCCCAGCATGTTCACCACGTCGGCGATCACGGAGGCGACGATCTGCACGTCGTACGCGGTCATGTCGGGCGCCCGGCGCAGCCCGTAGGAGGAGCAGAAGTCGGTCACGCCGAGGCGCAGGGCGAGCACCCGGTCGCGGTACTTGTCGACCGCCCGGAGGATTCCCTCCAGGGCCTCGACCCGGGACTCCCGGTAGAGCAGCTCGGGCGACTCCAGGACCGGCATGGCGAACAGCCGCCGCCCGCTCTCCGCCTCGGCCGTGGCCAGCGCCTCCAGGAAGAGGATGCCCCGCTCCTCGGTGAACTTGGGCACGACGAACCCGGACAGCAGCCGGACGGCGGGGCCGAGACGGCGGACCAGGTCGGGGATCTGCTCGGGCGCCCGGACCCGGATGAAGAGCAGGGGCGGCTCGGCACCGTCCCGCGCGGCCAGCTCGGCGAACTGGCGTACGAGGTTCTCCTCGCCCTCCACGACGTCCGCGTCGTCGATCGAGTCCTCCAGGCACAGCACCATCGAGACCACGCCGTTGCCGGCCTGCTTGACGATGTCGTCGGCGAGCCGCGGCCGGGTGGCCGGGCTGTACAGCGTGGCGCCGAGGGCCGCGGACAGCAGCCGGGCCGGGGAGTCGGCGGTGAACTCGCACGGCTCCCGGTGGAAGAGGCGCTGCCGTACCTCAGGGGCGATGTGCCCGAAATGACGCATGGAACTCCCCCGTGGCACAGAGTGAGCCTGTGGATTCTTAAACAGGTGGCCGGTAATAGTACGTAGATCTCCATGTCCCGGGTTCCCCCGGGCCATGAATTTCACGTAACGACAGGTCTGCCGCCGTGGTTTCCGCAGCCGGACCCCGCATTGTCGTGACCAGGACCGAGAGGGCAGGATGACCGCATGACGCACGCCATGCTGAAGGGGTCGAACGTCCCGCTCGAAGCCACGACGGTGCGCGCCGTGCTGCGCTGGGCGCCCGGGCAGGGGGTCCCGGACGTCGACGCCTCGGCGCTGCTCCTCGGCCTCGACGGCCGGGTGCGCTCCGACGAGGACTTCGTGTTCTACAACCAGCCCCGGCACCCCTCCGGGAAGGTGTGGCGGCTCGGCAAGAAACGCGTCACCGAGGGCCTCACCGACACGATCCAGACGGATCTGGCCGGTGTCGAGCCCGGTGTCAGCCGGATTCTCCTGGTCGCTTCGGCGGACGGCGTCCCCTTCGACCACGTACAGGCCCTGCGCATCCTGCTGTACGACGCGGCGGTCCCGGACGGGGAGCCGCTGGCGCATTTCGACATCAAGCCCGAGACCGGCGCCGAGACCGCGCTGATCTGCGGGGAGCTGTACCGGCGTGGCGAGAGCTGGAAGTTCCGTGCGCTGGGTGAGGGCTACTCCAACGGCCTCAAGGGCCTGGCGACCGACTTCGGCATCTCGGTCGACGAGTCGGACGCGGCGGAGGAGGAGGAGCTCCTCCCGGCCCAGCCGCTGCCCCCGGAGCAGCCGACGACCGCGGTCCCGCCGCAGCCGACGTACGGCTATCCGCAGCAGCCGCCCGCGACCACGCAGTCCGCCTACGGATACCCCCAGCCGACGAGCCCGACGAGCCCCGCGAGCCCGCCCGCGTACGGCTACCCGCCCGCGGCGGCGGCCTTCCCGGACCCGGACTTCCGGCTGCCGCCGCAGGGACCGCAGTTCGTGCGCTGAGCCTGAGGCCGGGGGCTGCCCGCCCTCATTTCTCCGCCTTGGTCTTGTAGCCGCGCCCCCACTGCAGCCCCCACCCGTACAGCCGGTCGAGCTCCGCCTGGAAGCCGTACACGAACTTCACCTCGCGCCGGACCACCAGCTCGCCCTTGACGTTCTCGATCAGCACGACGGCGCAGGAGCGGGCCTGCTGGTGCCGCTCGTCCAGGCCTATCTCGATGCGCGGGCCGTTGCTCGGGTACAGGGTGACGATCGCGTGCGTACGGTCGAACGCCGGCGTCTGGTCGTAGATGTAGACGAAGACCAGCAGCCGCTTGATGTCGTCCCGGTGGTCGAGGTTGACGTAGATCGTCTCGCCGGACGCCGAACCGAACCGGTCGTCGCCGCTGAGCTTGACGTACGGCGGCCCGTTGACGTCCCCGAGGTAGCCGCCGAGGGGCTGCACCACGCCCTTCGTACCGTCCGTGAGCTCGTACAGGCAGCCCAGGTCGAGGTCGACGTTGACCATGCTCTGCCCGTGCCCGAGGACCTCCGGCGGCTTGAGTGCCTGGAAGGGGTGCCGGAACAGGCCCCCGCGCGGACTGTCGCCGAAGTCGGACGTCCGCATCCGCCAGGTCAGGTTGATCCGCAGGTGCCCGGTGGCCGCGCCCTGCTTCGTGAGCGACACCTGGTGGTGCCGCTTGGTGAGCTCGATGGCGTTGCTGGCGGCGTTGCCCGAGTCGAAGTCGTATCCGCGCGCGCCCAGCAGCCCGTCGAAGAAGCCCATTCCCGCCCCCAGGTATTCGGGTCACCAGCGAAGGGGGCGGCCGCCGTCGACGGCCGCCCCGCTCAGAGCGTTCCTCAGCCGGAGCGCTGTCACACTCCGGAGGAGACCTCGGTCTTCGCGTCCGCCTCGCCCTCCGCGGCCGCCAGTGCGCGGTTGCGGCGGACGGAGGACCAGAAGGACCAGGCGATCAGGACGACGCCGACGAGGCCGGTGATGACCTCGTTGATCTCGTACTGGATGGTGACCATGAGGATCACGGCCAGCGCGCCGATCGCGTAGTGCGCGCCGTGCTCCAGGTAGACGTAGTCGTCCAGGGTGCCCTGGCGGACCAGGTAGACGGTGAGCGACCGCACGTACATCGCGCCGATGCCCAGCCCCAGCGCCATCAGGACGATGTCGTTGGTGATGGCGAACGCGCCGATCACGCCGTCGAAGGAGAAGGACGCGTCGAGGACCTCGAGGTAGAGGAACATGAAGAAGGCGGCCTGTCCGGCCAGTACGACCGCGGACCGCTTCCTGCCGGTGCGGGCGGCCTCTTCCTCCTCCTCGTGCTCGCGCTCCTCCTCTTCCTCGAGCTTGTCCTCGAAGTAGCCGGAGAGACCGCCGACGATCATGTAGGTGATCAGGCCGGCGATACCGGCGATCAGCACCGTCTGTGCCTTGTCGACGTGCGCGCCGCCGTGCTGGTGGGCGTGGGCGGCGAAGGTGAAGGAGGTGATCAGCAGGACGATCAGCGCGATGCAGACCGACAGCATGTCGACCTTGCCGAGCTTGGCCAGGGGGCGCTCGATCCAGCGCAGCCACTGGATGTCCCGGTCCTCGAAGATGAAGTCGAGGAAGATCATCAGCAGGAACATGCCGCCGAAGGCCGCGATCGCCGGGTGCGCGTCGGTGACGAGCTGCTGGTAGTGGTCCTTGTTGTTCAGCGCGAGGTCGACGGCCTCGACCGGCCCCATCTTGGCGCTGATGGCGACGATCACGACCGGGAAGACCAGCCGCATGCCGAAGACCGCGATGAGAACGCCGATCGTGAGGAAGATCTTCTGCCAGAAGGCGTTCATCTTCTTCAGGATCCCGGCGTTGACCACCGCGTTGTCGAAGGACAGCGAGATCTCCAGGATGGCGAGGATCGCCACGATGCCGAAGGCTTCCCACCCCCCGTAGAAGATCGCCGCGACCAGGCCGAGCGCGGTGACCGCGAACGACCAGCCGAAGGTTTTGAGAAGCACTGCTTACCCCATCGTGTCGGTACGGGTCCGCACCGGGCCGTACTCGGCTTTACTCACTATTGACCCCGAAGTGTAGGGTGTGGCACTCGAACCCGGCCAGGAGGGGCGTTTCGGCCTCGGCGGGCGGCGGGCTAGGAGACGTTGACTCCGAAGTCCAGGGCGATGCCCCGCAGTCCCGACGCATACCCCTGACCCACCGCCCGGAACTTCCATTCGCCGCCGTAGCGGTAGAGCTCGCCGAAGATCATGGCCGTCTCGGTGGAGGCGTCCTCGCTGAGGTCGTAGCGGGCCAGTTCCTGGCCGTCGGCCTGGTTGACGACCCGGATGAAGGCGTTGGAGACCTGGCCGAAGGTCTGGCCGCGCTCGTCCGCCAGGTGGATGGAGACGGGGAAGACGATCTTGTCGCAGCCGGCCGGCACCTTCTCCAGGTCGACCAGGATCGACTCGTCGTCGCCCTCGCCCTCACCGGTGAGGTTGTCACCGGTGTGCTCGACCGAGCCGTCCGGGCTGGTGAGCTGGTTGTAGAAGACGAACCACTCGTCGCCGAGCACCCTCCCGCCGGCGCACAGCAGCGCGCTGGCGTCCAGGTCGAAGGGGGCGCCGGTGGTGGAGCGGGCGTCCCAGCCGAGTCCGATCAGGACGTTGGTGAGGTTCGGTGCGGCCTTGGAGAGGGAGACGTTGCCTCCCTTGGCGAGCGTGACGCCCATGAATGGTCCTCCCCTGGATGGTGCTGCTTCGGTTGTCCTGCGCGTCCGGCGCCGACCGTAAACGGTGCGGCGCCGGACGACGGGACCGGGGTGCCTCAGACGTTGACGCCGAAGTCCTGGGCGATCCCGCGCAGGCCCGAGGCGTAGCCCTGGCCGATGGCACGGAACTTCCATTCCGCGCCGTGCCGGTACAGCTCACCGAAGACCATCGCCGTCTCGGTGGAGGCGTCCTCGCTCAGGTCGTACCGGGCGATCTCCTGTCCGCCGGCCTGGTTCACCACGCGGATGAACGCGTTGCGCACCTGGCCGAAGGACTGCTGGCGGTTCTCGGCGTCGTAGATCGACACCGGGAAGACGATCTTCTCGACGTCGGCCGGGACGCCGGCGAGGTTGACCTTGATCTGCTCGTCGTCGCCCTCGCCCTCACCGGTGAGGTTGTCACCGGTGTGCTCGACCGAGCCGTCCGGGCTCTTGAGGTTGTTGAAGAAGACGAAGTTCTGGTCGCTGCCGACCTTGCCCGAGTTGTTCAGCAGCAGCGCGCTGGCGTCGAGGTCGAAGTCGGTGCCGGTCGTGCTGCGGGCGTCCCATCCCAGACCGACGATGACGGCGGTCAGGCCCGGGGCCTCCTTCGTCAGTGATACGTTGCCGCCCTTGCTGAGGCTGACTCCCACGAATCCTCCATGTGGTGTCCCGGGGCGGGGAGCCCCGTCGTGCGTCGGATACCGGATCAACGACTCGATCCTAGTGACGGGTTCCCGCGCCCCGCAGTCCCAGACGGCGAAGAATCACAGGGCGTCGAGCGCCTTGACGTACTCGCTCAGGTCGCGGGCGTCCGGGAGCGCGTTGACGACCGTCCAGCGGACCACGCCCTCCTTGTCGATGACGAAGGTGCCGCGGACGGCGCAGCCCTTGTCCTCGGCGAAGACGCCGTAGGCGCGGGAGACCTCGCCGTGCGGCCAGAAGTCGCTCAGCAGCGGGTATTCCAGGCCCTCCTGCTCGGCGAAGACGCGCAGGGAGTGGATGGAGTCGTTGGAGACGGCGAGCACCTGGGTGTCGCGGTCGTCGAACCGCGGCAGGTTGTCGCGCACCTCGCACAGCTCACCGGTGCACACGCCGGTGAAGGCGAACGGGTAGAAGAGCAGCACCACGTTCTTCGCGCCGTGGAAGTCGGACAGCTTCACGGTCCTGCCGTGGTTGTCCTTCAGCTCGAAGTCGGGGGCCTTGTCGCCGACCTGGATCGCCATCGTCCTGCTTCCCTTCGGTGGGGCTGTTCGGGTGGGACCACCCTACGCAGCGATCACCCCGGGGCGGCGGACGGGCCGAGCGGGGCTCGGCCCGTCCACTGTCCGGATGTCCGGGACGAGGCGGCCTACCTCTTGGACTTGGCGGCCTTGGGCGTCGCCAGGCGCGAGCCGCTCCAGTCCTTGCCCACGCTGACGCTCTTGGACGCCGTCAGCCCGGCGGTGGCCGCGGCTTCCGAGATGTCGCTCGGCTCCACGTACCCCGCACGGCCGGTCTTCGGCGTGAGGAGCAGGATTGCTCCGCCTTCCTCGATGTACGTGGTGGCGTCCACCAGCGCATCCGTCAGGTCGCCGTCATCGTCGCGGAACCACAGCACGACGGCATCGGCCACGTCGTCGTAGTCCTCGTCCATCAGCTCGCTGCCGATGACTTCCTCGATGGACTCGCGGAGCTCCTGGTCGACGTCGTCGTCGTAGCCGATCTCCTGGACCACCTGCTCGGGCTGGAACCCCAGCCTGACGGCAGGGCTCGTCCGCTCCTCCGCGTGGTCCGCGGTCGCGCTCACGGGTTGCCTCCTGATCATGTCTTGGTGAATGTCTCAGCCACGCGCGTGCGCGAAGCATTGGCCGTAGTCCACACGGGCGGGACGGATCGCGCAAGTACCCGGCCGTCCGGACCGCCGAAACGGTGACGATCCGGGCCGTGTCGCCGCAACTTACGGCACCGTACCGCGAGCCCGCCCGACCTGTACCACACCGTTGTGCCCGCTTTGCGCGGTTTGAAATCATTCAGAATCATCCATGGTGACGCCCCTCGAACAACTTTGCCAAATCCCGTCACCCCCCGGGCGTATCGTTGCGTTTTGCCGGGCCTGCCCGAGAGCCACTGGAGGGGGACCGTACGGACGCCTCGGTTACCTCACGGTAGAGATGACGTACGCCTTCCCGAGGTACACGATGGGGAACGGTGTAGGCATGAGCAACACAAAGTGGCCCTCTGACAGGTAAGGAACAGCGTGGCTTCCGGATCCGATCGCAACCCGATCATCATTGGCGGCCTTCCGAGTCAGGTTCCTGACTTCGATCCCGAAGAGACCCAGGAGTGGCTCGACTCCCTGGACGCCGCCGTCGACGAGCGAGGCCGGGAACGGGCCCGCTACCTCATGCTGCGCCTGATCGAGCGGGCCCGCGAGAAGCGCGTGGCCGTGCCCGAGATGCGCAGCACGGACTACGTCAACACCATCCCCACCAAGAGCGAGCCGTTCTTCCCCGGCAACGAGGAGATCGAGCGCAGGATCCTCAACGCGACCCGCTGGAACGCGGCCGTGATGGTATCGCGCGCGCAGCGACCCGGCATCGGCGTCGGCGGCCACATCGCCACCTTCGCCTCCTCCGCCTCCCTGTACGACGTGGGCTTCAACCACTTCTTCCGCGGCAAGGACGAGGGCGACGGCGGCGACCAGGTCTTCTTCCAGGGCCACGCCTCCCCGGGCATCTACGCCCGCGCGTACCTGCTCGACCGGCTCTCCGAGGCCCAGCTGGACGGCTTCCGCCAGGAGAAGTCGAAGTACCCCGACGGCCTGTCCAGCTACCCGCACCCGCGCTCCATGCCGGACTTCTGGGAGTTCCCCACGGTCTCCATGGGCCTCGGCCCGCTCGGCGCGATCTACCAGGCGCGGATGAACCGCTACATGCAGGCGCGCGGCATCGCGGACACCTCCGCGTCGCACGTGTGGGCGTTCCTCGGCGACGGCGAGATGGACGAGCCGGAGTCGCTCGGCCAGCTGTCCATCGCCGCCCGTGAGGGCCTGGACAACCTGACCTTCGTCGTGAACTGCAACCTCCAGCGCCTCGACGGGCCGGTGCGCGGCAACGGCAAGATCATCCAGGAGCTGGAGTCGGTCTTCCGGGGCGCCGGCTGGAACGTGATCAAGCTGATCTGGGACCGCTCCTGGGACCCGCTGCTCGCGCAGGACCGGGACGGCGTGCTGGTCAACAAGATGAACACGACGCCGGACGGCCAGTTCCAGACGTACGCCACCGAGACCGGGGCGTACATCCGCGAGCACTTCTTCGGCGACGACCACCGGCTGCGCGCGATGGTCGAGAACATGACCGACCACCAGATCCTGCACCTGGGCCGCGGCGGTCACGACCACCGGAAGATCTACGCGGCGTTCAAGGCGGCCAAGGAGCACAAGGGCCAGCCGACGGTCATCCTGGCCAAGACGGTCAAGGGCTGGACGCTGGGCCCGAACTTCGAGGGCCGCAACGCCACGCACCAGATGAAGAAGCTGACGGTCGACGACCTCAAGCGCTTCCGCGACCGGCTGCACCTGCCGATCTCCGACAAGGAGCTGGAGTCCGGCGCGCCGCCGTACTACCACCCGGGGCGGAACTCCGAGGAGATCCAGTACATGCACGACCGCCGCAAGGGCTGCGGCGGCTACGTCCCGACCCGTGTGGTGCGCTCGAAGCCGCTGCCGCTGCCGGGCGACAAGGCGTACGCGAGCGTGAAGAAGGGCTCGGGCCAGCAGTCCATCGCGACGACCATGGCCTTCGTCCGGCTCCTGAAGGACCTCATGCGGGACAAGGAGATCGGCAAGCGGTTCGTGCTGATCGCGCCGGACGAGTACCGCACGTTCGGCATGGACTCCTTCTTCCCGAGCGCGAAGATCTACAACCCGCTCGGCCAGCAGTACGAGTCGGTGGACCGGGAGCTGCTCCTGGCCTACAAGGAGTCGCCGACCGGCCAGATGCTGCACGACGGCATCTCGGAGGCGGGCTGCACCGCCTCGCTGATCGCGGCGGGCTCGGCCTACGCCACGCACGGCGAGCCGCTGATCCCGGTGTACGTCTTCTACTCGATGTTCGGTTTCCAGCGCACCGGTGACCAGTTCTGGCAGATGGCCGACCAGCTGGCGCGCGGCTTCGTCCTGGGCGCGACCGCGGGGCGTACGACCCTGACCGGTGAGGGTCTGCAGCACGCGGACGGCCACTCGCAGCTGCTGGCCTCGACGAACCCCGCGTGCGTCGCCTACGACCCGGCGTACTCGTACGAGATCGCGCACATCGTGCAGGACGGCCTGCGCCGGATGTACGGCGGGACGCCCGAGCACCCGCAGGGCGAGGACGTCTTCTACTACCTGACCGTCTACAACGAGCCCATCCAGCACCCGGCCGAGCCGGCCGGCGTGGACGTCGAGGGCATCCTCAAGGGCATCCACCGGATCAGCGAGGGGACCTCGGGCTCCGCGCCGGCGCAGATCATGGCGTCGGGCGTGGCGGTGCCGTGGGCGCTCGAGGCCCAGCGGATCCTCGGCGAGGAGTGGGACGTCAGGGCCGACGTGTGGTCGGCGACCTCCTGGAACGAGCTGCGCCGCGAGGCCGTGGCCGTGGAGGAGCACAACCTGCTGCACCCGGAGGAGGAGCAGCGGGTGCCGTACGTGACGCGGAAGCTGTCCGGCTCCGAGGGCCCGTTCGTGGCCGTGTCCGACTGGATGCGCTCGGTTCCGGACCAGATCGCGCGGTGGGTGCCGGGCACGTACCAGTCGCTGGGCGCGGACGGCTTCGGCTTCGCCGACACGCGGGGCGCGGCCCGGCGGTTCTTCCACATCGACGCGCAGTCGATCGTGGTGGCGGTGCTGACCGAGCTGGCGCGCGAGGGCAAGGTCGACCGGTCCGTGCTCAAGCAGGCCATCGACCGGTACCGGCTGCTCGACGTGGCGGCGGCGGACCCCGGCGCGGCCGGGGGCGACGCGTAGTCGCCGGCGGCTTGAACGGGTGACGGGCGGCGGAGCCCGGCCTCCGCCGCCCTTACCTGTTCTTTACGATTGGCGCATGAACGAACAATCGGCGCAGGCCCGTTGGGAACGGCGCACCCAACGGCCGCTGCTGGCGCTCGCGGTGGCGTTCGCCGTCGCCTACGCCGTGCCGATCGTGGACAGCTCCGCCGACCGGCGCGTGACGTTCCTGTGCACGGTGACGGAGTGGGTGGTGTGGGGGGCGTTCGCCACCGACTACCTGATGCGGCTCGCCCTCACCCGGCACCGCGGGGTGTTCGTGCGGACGCACTGGATAGACCTGGGCGCGGTGGTGCTGCCGCTGCTGCAGCCGCTCCGGCTGCTCCGGATGGTGGCGACGCTGCTGCTGGTGGGGCGGCGGGCGCGGATGGCCTCGCAGATCCGGCTGACGACGTATGTCGCCGGTGCGGTGGTGGGGCTGCTGATGTTCGGCTCGCTCGCGGTGCTGTCCGTGGAGCGGGAGTCACCGCGGGGGAACATCCGGACACTGGGTGACGCGGTGTGGTGGTCGTTCACCACGATGACGACCGTGGGGTACGGGGATCACGCGCCGACGACCGGGCTCGGCCGCATGATCGCGGTCGGGCTGATGCTGTCGGGGATCGCCCTGCTCGGTGTCGTCACCGCGAACATCGCGGCCTGGTTCATCGGGCAGTTCGCCAAGGACGACCTGGAGGAGCGGCGACAGACGGAGGCGATCGAGTCCCTGGCGGAGGAGGTCCGCCTGCTGCGGGCCGAGGTGGCGGCGCTGGCCTCGCGGGAGCGGGCCGCCGAGGAGCAAGGGCGCCACCAGGCGCAGGCGGGCGGCGTTCGACCCGTCACGGGCCCGGGACGGCCGCTCACCGCACCGGACACCGCTCCCTGACGGGTGGACGCCACCGGCCGGGCCACCGGCTCGCCCGGTCCGCTCCGCTCCGCCGCGCGGGCGTCACGGCCGGGTGCCGGCCGCCTCCGGTTCCCCGCCCGTCACGGACGGGGAACCGGGACCACGACGCCCCGGTGGGAGGCGGCACGGGCAGGGATCACACGGCCGGTTCGGGTGCGGCGTGGCGGGCCATGAGGTGTTCGATCAGGGCCAGCAGCACGTCCCGGCCTTCGGCCCGCTCGCGCGCGTCACACATCACCAGGGGGACCTGGGGATCCAGGTCCAGGGCGGTGCGGACCTCCTCGAGCGTGCGGTCGCGGACGTTGTGGAAGCAGTTGACCGCGACGACGAACGGGATGCCCCGGCTCTCAAAAAAGTCAATGGAGGCGAAGCTGACCTCCAGGCGCCGGGTGTCGGCCAGGACCACGGCTCCCAGGGCGCCGTGCACCAGGTCGTTCCACATGAACCAGAAGCGTTCCTGACCGGGGGTGCCGAAGAGATAGACCACGAGCTGGTCGCTGACGGTGATGCGCCCGAAGTCCAGGGCCACGGTGGTGGTGGTCTTGGCGTCGACGCCGAGGAGGTCGTCCACGCCCACGCTGGCGCGGGTCAGGTATTCCTCGGTGTGCAGGGGGGCGACCTCGCTGACCGCGCCGACCAGGGTGGTCTTGCCCACCCCGAAGCCACCGGCGACCAGGATCTTCACGGCCTGGGCCGTGTCTGCCGGATCAGAGCCCGCGGAGCCCATTTCTCACCGCCTCCAGGAGTGTCATGTCGGGGAGTGCGCCGTTCTGCGCGAAGGACAGGGGTGGCCGGGCCCGTACGCGGCCGGCGTCGACCAGGTCCCCGATCAGGATCTTGGTCACCGATACCGGCAGGTCCAGCTCGGCGGCGATCTCGGCCACCGCGACGGGCCCGCGGGCGCACAGCCGCAGGACGGTGCGGTGTTCCGGCTGCAGCGCGTACCTGTCGGCCGTGGACTCCGTGCCGGACGGGGGCAGGGCCGAGATGAGAGTGATCAGGGTCAGGTCGTCACGGCCGGCGGTGGTGCGGCCGCCGGTGATGGTGTACGGGCGGACCAGCGGTTCGTCGGCGTCGTCGTCCAGGTCCTCCGTCCAGTGCCTCATAGGTCGGCCCCGGGACCGGCGGCCGGTGACGGGCCGGCCCCCGGGGCGCGTACGTCGGTGCCCAGCTTCTGGCCCACCTGCTGGACCAGGGTGTGCATGGCGACCGCCATCACCTCGGCGTCGACCTCCTGGGAGGCGATCACGGCCAGGTGGGTGCCGCGGCCGGCGGAGGTGACGAAGAGCCACAGGTCGGCCATCTCGACGATGACCTGGTGGACCGGGCCTCCGTGGAAGAGCTGTCCGACCCCGCGGGCCAGGCTCTGCTGACCGGTGGCGACCGCGGCCAGGCGCTCGGCGTCGGAGCGCTCGATGGTTTTCGAGCGGCTGATCACCAGGCCGTCGTCGGACAGCACGATGGCGTGCCGGGTGCCCGCCACCTGGTCGACCAGTCCGTCCAGGAGCCAGTCCAGATCTGCGTCGGTGGCGATGGTTCGCTGAGTCATCCTCGGTCTTCCGTCGTGGGCGGTTCGGGCTGGTCGGTGCTGGGCGCGGACAGCGGTGCGCCGAGGGCGCGGTTCTTGCGCGACTGCCGCTGGAAGGCGCCGATGGTCGCGCCGGAACGGGCCGGCGCGGTGGAGGGAGCCACGGCGGCCTCGGGGGACGGCGCCCGCAGTTCCGGCACCAGGCTGGCCTGGCGGGTCCGGCGGGGCAGCGAGGCGGGACCCCTCAGCGGGTCCGGCGGGGCCGTCGGGGCCGGCTCCGCGGTGACGTCGGCCATCGCCTGTCCTCGCGACCGTGTCGGCAGGTCGTCCGGGCCGTCCGGGAGGGGGTGGCCGTCCGGGCCCTGGTGGCCGTCCGCGGCAGCGGAGTCGACGGGCCGGCGCGGCAGGGGGACGGGGACACCGGCGTCGTGCCGCGGCAGGCCGCCGGCCTCGTCGGGCACCGACCGGGGCCGCTCGGCCACGAGGTCCTGGGGGACGAGGACGATGACGCGGGTGCCGCCGAACGCCGACGGCCGCAGTTCCACCTGCAGGCCCAGGCTCGCCGACAGGCGGGCCACCACGTACAGGCCGAGGCGCGCGTCGTCGGCGCGGGTCATCACGTCCAGCTGCGGAGGCGACTGCATCAGCGCGTTGACGGCCTCGTACTGCTCGGCCTCCATGCCCAGTCCGCGGTCCTCGATCTCCACCGCGACGCCCCGGCTGACCGGGGCCGCCTTGATCTCCACCGGAGCCGGCGGCTTGGAGAACGCGGTCGCGTTCTCCATCAGCTCGGCCAGGATGTGGATCAGCGGTCCCACCGCCCGCTCGGAGATCCACGGCCGGCCTTCGACGTCGATCGCGATGCGCCGGTAGTCCTGGACCTCGCCCTGCGCCGCGCGCAGGACGTCCAGCAGGGGCACCGGTCTGCGCCAGCGGCGCCGCGGCTGGCCGCCGCCGAGGATCACCAGGTTCTCCTCGTAGCGCCGCAGCCGGGCGGTGAGGTGGTCCAGGTCGAACAGGCCCTCCAGCACCTCCGGGTTCTCGTGCTTGCGCTCCAGCTCGTCCAGCTTCTTCAGCTGAAGGCCGATCAGCAGCTGGGTGCGGCGCGCGATGCGCTGGAGCAGCCGCTCGAAGCCACGGTGCTGTTCCGCCTGGCGCACCGCGGTGTCCACCGCACTGCGGCTGGCCAGGTTCAGCGCCCGGCTCACCTCGCCGAGTTCGTCCCCCGCCGGCACGAACTCCGGCACCTCGGCGTCCACGTCGACGTCCTCGCCCCGTTCGAGCCGGGCGACCACGTGCGGCAGCCGCTGCCCCAGGTCCTGCGCCTGGTCGCGCACGGCCGTGATCCGCCGGCGCAGCATCCGGGTGAGCCGCCAGGTCACCAGCACGACGAGGCCGACGCCGAGCAGGCCCAGGGCCGCGGAGGCGTACAGGTAGGTCTGCAGCCGCCGCACCTCGGCGGCACCGGCGGCGTCGGCGACCTGCTTGTGCACGCCGAGGAACCGCTCCAGTTGGTGCACCGAGCCGTCCGTCGCCGTCCGCCACTCGGAGCGGGCCCGCGGCAGCGCCCCGCCGTCGGCGGTCTGCAGCCGCCCCTCCAGCGCGATCCGCGTCTTCCACGCCTTGCTCGAGGTGATCGCGGCGTACGCCTTCCTCTCCGCCGGGGCGAGGTTCGGCACCACGCGGGACTCCAGCAGGTACTCCTGGGTGCCGATGGCGTCGGTGAGCAGGTCGTACTCCTCGGCCGACAGCCGGCCCGACGCCCAGCCGCGGGCCAGCACCGAGTCCTCGCGGTTGATCATCTGCAGAACGCCGGCCAGGTCGTACAGGACCTGCGACAGCGTGTTCACCTCGCCGTTGACGCCGCGGGACAGCGTGGCGAAGACGTCGATGGTGGTGTCGACGGCATCGGTGTAGTAGGCGAACGCCTGGTCCTCGGTGACGGTGCCGGCGTCGACCGCGCGGCGCTTCTCGGCGAGCCCGCCGGTCACCCGCACCGTCCGGGCGAGCGCGTCGGCCAGGCCCTGCTGGCCGTAGCTGGTGTCCAGCGCGGTCAGCGACCGTACCCCGCGCACCGCCCGGTCGGTGACCGCGCGCTGCTTGGTCAGGGCCGCACGGGACGCCCGGGGCGAGGCCAGCGCCTCCTCGGTCAGCCGGCGCTCTCGGTCCAGGGCGCCCACCAGTGCCGCGTTGGCCGGGCCCACGGCCAGGCTCAGGTCCTGCTGGGCCGCCTGTTTCCGGTACTGGTCGCCCAGTTGATACGTGGCCAGGCCCCACAGGGCGACCAGCGCCACGCTCGGCACGAGCAGCAGCACCAGCAGCACCGTGCGCAGGGGCAGACGGCGTCCGCCGGCCGCCCAGGGCTGCTTGTCCGCCGGATCCGTTCGTCGGCGGCCGGCCCGCGCGCTGTCCGTTCGGCGCCGTCCGACCCTGCTCAATCCGCTCACGCGCAGGACACTCTCCTCAACACTGCTCGGCCGCACTTGTGACGAGAATGCGCCAGACAGTAACGGTGGGTGGCTTGATATTAGCCATACAAGAGGAAGAGTCGAAAGATCAGGTGCACACCTGAACGCAGCACCAAGAAACGGACCTGGCGATCCGCGGCAGAGGCTGCCTCGCGCCTGGCCGCACGATCGCGGTCGGGGCGAGGCTCCAGGAGCGGCGGCAGACGGAGGTCATCGCCCATCCGACCGAGGAGATCCGGGTGTTGAGGGCGGAGGTCGCGACGCCGGCCTCGCGGGAGCGGTGAGGAGCAGCCGCGCCGAGCGGCCGGGCGGGCCGAGGCCGGGCCGGGCGGGCCGAGGGGATGGCGCGGGGGTGGATCGCGCGGCCCCCGGCACCGCCGGGGTTCCGCCGCGTCCACCCCTGCCGCCTCAGAAGAACCCGTTGCCCATCGTCGCCGGCCCGGCCAGCCAGACGAGGGCCAGCAGAGTGTCGATGGCACCCAGGACAACGGCCACCAGGGCCGGGATGTTGCGGTCGGAGGACCACTGACGGCCCATGGAGAGCCAGCCGCAGACGACTGCGACCGGGCCCAGGATGATGCCCAGGACGAAGAAACCGGCGATCGCGCAGATGCAGCCGATGATCCCGAGCGTGGCGCGGTCCGGCCTGCTCCGCTGCCCCATCCGGCCGCGTGAACGGGGGTACCCGCGTGTTCCGTGCCCGAAGCCCGCCATCATCAACTCCTCGACTGTCGTGGACCATTCGGGTTCGGAAGTGCGGGTACCCCGGTTCCGCGTCCACAGACCTGCGCGCCGCCCCCCTCCAGCAGCGCGCCGCGGCCCGGGTGTCCTCCCATGCCCTGCGGAGGACTTGACCCACTGTCACCTGCGGCGCGTGCCGGGGCGAGGAATCTTGAGCGGAGTCACCCTGACAGGGGAACTCCGCCCGGAAGGGCGGTGAGGCCGTCAGGGCCCTGGGGGCCTGTCTGACGATTCCCGTCGTCGCCCGGAGGGCGGCCGCGCGGCGTCAGGTGCGTGCTCCGGGGCCCCCGGCCGAAGGCTGGGGGAGCGCCGGGCCTGCACCCACGTACGGGATGTACCCGGGTGTGTGCCCGGTGCCCGGGTGTATGCCCGGTGCGGCGAGTGGGGGCACCCCCGCTGGGGGAGCGTGCCGGGCGTCACGCGGCAGACGGGAACTGTCAGACACCCCCTAGATGTGGCCCACCCCCGCGCCCGCCTCCGCGTTCGTGCCGCGCTTGGTGAGCAGGGCGACCAGCACGGCCGCCGCGGCCACGCCCGCCGCGACCAGGGACGCCAGGCTCATGCCGGAGATGAAGGTGTCGTGCGCGACGGCGGTGATCTTCTCGACCAGCGGCTGCGGCGTGCCCTCGGCCACCGGCGCCACCCCGACCTGGACCGCCTCGGAGGCCTGGTCCAGCTGGGCGGGGGTGAGCCGGGGCAGCCCCGCGCCGGTCCAGTTGCCCGGCAGGTCGCTGTCGACCTTGGAGGCCATCACGGCGCCCAGCACGGCCGTGCCGAGGCTGCCGCCGATCTGCATCGCGGCCTGCTGGAGACCGCCGGCCACGCCGGAGAGCTCCATCGGGGCGTTGCCGACGATGACCTCCGTGGCGCCGACCATGACGGGCGCGAGGCCGAGGCCCAGCAGGGCGAACCAGAGGGACATGACGGCGCTGCCGGTGTCCGTCCGCAGCGTGGACATGCCGTACATGGCGATCGCGGTGGCCACCATGCCGCCGGCGAGCGGGACGCGCGGGCCCAGCTTGGTGATCATGGCGCCGGCCAGCGGGGAGCCGACGATCATCATCCCGGTGAGCGGGAGCAGGTGGAGACCGGCGTCGATCGGGCTCATCCCGTGCACGTTCTGGAGGTAGAACGTGACGAAGAACAGGCCGCCCATGAACGCGATGGCCATCAGCACCATCAGCACCACGCCCGCCGACAGCGGCACCGAGCGGAACAGGCCCAGCGGGATCAGCGGCTCCCTCACCTTGGTCTCCCAGAAGGAGAACACCGCGAAGAGCAGGACGGAACCGGCGATGAAGGCCCCTGTCCTGCCGTCGCCCCAGCCCCAGGCGGGAGCCTTGATGAGCGCCCAGACCAGGCAGAACATCGCGCCGGAGAGCAGGGCGATGCCGAAGACGTCGAAGGAGCGGGGCGCGTTCTCCGCCCGGTGGTCCAGCAGGATCAGCAGACCGAGGGTGAGGGCGATCAGACCGACCGGCACGTTGATGAAGAACACCGACTGCCAGTTGACGTGCTCGACCAGGACACCGCCGAGGATCGGGCCGCCCGCGGTGGAGGCGCCGATGACCATGCCCCAGATGCCGATCGCCATGTTGAGCTTGTCGGCCGGGAAGGTGGCCCGCAGCAGGCCGAGGGCGGCCGGCATCAGCAGCGCGCCGAACAGGCCCTGGAACACGCGGAAGGTGACGACCGCGGCGATACTGCCGGACAGGCCGATGGCGCCCGAGGCCGCTGCGAAGCCGACGACGCCGACGAGGAAGGTCTGCCGGTGGCCGAACCGGTCGCCGAGCTTGCCCGCGGTGATCAGGGACACCGCGAGCGCGAGGAAGTAACCGTTGGTGATCCACTGGACCTGCGCGAAGGTGGCGCCGAGGTCCTTCTGGATGGCCGGGTTGGCGATCGCCACGATGGTGCCGTCGAGGGCCACCATCATGACGCCCACGGCCACGGTGATCAGGGTGAACCACGGGTGACCGCGCAGCCCGCCGGCCGGGCTCGGGTCCGACGGGGCTGCCGGTGCGTTGTCCCCCGGCCCCGTCGAGTCGATGGTCTGACTAGTCATATGGGCGAGGCTAATGTCAGCCACTGACAATTGACAAAACATTTCAGTTACGGGGAGAAGCACATGAGTGAAGCGGGACTGCGCGAGCGCAAGAAACGGCGCACCCGGGACGCCCTGCTGCACACCGCGCTCGAACTGTTCCTCACCCAGGGCTACGAGCGCACGACCGTCGACGAGATCGCCGAGGCCGTCGGCGTCTCGCAGCGCACCTTCTTCCGCTACTTCGGCGGCAAGGAGGACGCGGCCTTCTTCGTCACCCGGCTCGCGGAGTCGCACTACGTCCGGGCCGTGCGCGAACGCCCACCGCACGAAGCCCCGCTGGAGGCGCTGCGGCAGGCCGTCCTGGCGAGCTGGGACACCATCGGGGAGGCCATCGAGCAGGTCGTCCCGGTCGAACTCCATCTACGCGCCTACCGGATGATCGAGGCCACGCCCGCTCTGCTCGCCGTCCACCTGCGACGCCAGGAGGAACTCGAGGAGGAGATCGCGAGGATCGTCGCCGAGCGCGAGGGCCTCGACGTGGACGCCGACCCGCGCCCGCGCCTCCTGGTGGCCCTGTTCGGCGGCGTGATGCGCGTCACCCAACGGACCTGGTCGGTGGGCGAGGAGTGCAGCATCGAGGCGATCCGCGAGCTCACCGCCGCCTACCTGGACCAGGTGGGGCCCGCGCTGACCGGGAACTGGCGATCTACTCGACTTCCCCGTCACGGCCGCTGAAACGTGATCCCTGTCACTCGGTTACCGCGAGACCCTCCCGTTCTCCTAGTGTGTCCTCCCAGTGACTTCTTTCGAGACCTCCCCGCAACTCAACGTCTGGCGCGCGCTGCTCGCCCTGGCCGTCGTGTTCGTGATGCTCGCGACCACCGGCTGGACCGCCCTGCGCGGGCAGCGGGAGGCCGGCCCCCTCCAGGCCTCGCTCTCCGCCTGGGAGCACGGCCGCATCGGCGGGCACCGGCTGCCGGACCCGGACGAGGGGCCCGCCCGGCTCGCCGGCTTCTTCGCCTCGCTCACCGCACGGCAGCGGGCCGGTCTCGCCCACAGCTACCCGCTCGCGGTCGGCAACATGAACGGCGCCCCCGTCGACCTGCGCTACCGGGCCAACCGCATCGCGCTGAAGCAGCAGCGCGAGGTCGAGAAGAAGCGCATGCACGACAGCCGGCTCTCCCCCGCCGGGCAGCAGCAGGCGGGCCGGCGCATGCACCGCTACGAGTCGCTCATGAGCGGCGGCCGGCAGATCCTCGCCTTCGACCCCGACGGCTCGGGCCGGATCGCCGAGGCGTTCGGCGACCTCGCCGGGGCCGACCGGATCTCCGTCGTCGTCCCCGGCGTCGACACCGACCTGCTCACCTTCCAGCGGACGAACCGCAGGTACACCGCGCCGGTCGGCATGGCCGAGGCACTGTACGCGGCCGAGCGCACCGAGAGCCCCACGACCCGTACGGCCGTGATCGCCTGGGCCGACTACACCGCGCCCAGCGGGCTCGGCGTGGACGCCGCCACGGCGATGCGCGCCGAGGACGGCGCCGTACGCCTGAACGCACTGCTGCGCGCGCTGCCCGGCAGCACACCCGTCACCATGTTCTGCCACAGCTACGGCTCCGTGCTGTGCGGGGTGGCCGCCCACGCCATGCCGCCCCGGGTGGCCGACATAGCCGTGGCCGCCAGCCCCGGAATGCGCGCCTCCCAGGCCTCGCGCCTGGGCACGCGGGCGCGGGTATGGGCCATGCGGGACGCCTCCGACTGGATCCAGGACGTGCCGTACCTCGAGGTCGGCGGGCTCGGGCACGGCGCCGACCCGGTCTCCGCCGCGTTCGGCGCGCGGGTGCTGTCGGCGCGGGACGCCGAGGGGCACGCCGGTTATTTCGAGCCGGGCACGGACAGCCTGCGCAACCTCGCCGACATCGGCGTCGGCGCGTACGACGCGGTGCGGTGCGCCCATGACGATGAGGGGTGCCGGGCGGATTTGTCCGGTACGACGACGGCCGGACGCGCGTAGAGACAGCAGGAAGTGCGGTCCGCACGGGGAGGGACGTGAGGAGCCGGTGCCGCTTACGATGAGCCGCATGGGTGACGTACTGGCCGGATTTCATGCCGCCTGGGAGTTCGAGTCCGACTCCGTGCTCATCCGTTACGAACGGGGGATTCGAACACCCAAGCTGTTCCAGGCCCTGGGCGAACGGCGCATCCCCCTGGCGGCGCTCGAAGACGTGACCCTCACTCCGGGCCGGCGCGGGAAGGTCGTGCTGCGGGCCGTGCCCCGCCCCGGTGCCGATCCGCTGATCGAGGCGGCGGCCGGGCAGCTGAAGGAGGCCTACGACCCGTACCGGCTGGTGCTGCCCGCCGGGCGGGAGACGCTCGCCGAGTACTACGCGGACGAGCTGCGGGGACGACTGACCGGGTCCGGGCCGGTGGACCGGCACCTGGTGGCGGCGCCCTCGGGGCCGTTGCAGTTCAAGGCGTACGACGGCAAGGCGTTCTTCGACGGCACCTCGGTACGGTTCCAGTGGTTCTGGACGGGCGCGTCCACGGCCAAGTGGAAGGCCGGCGACCAGATCTTCCCGGTCGCCGACCTGAACGGCGTCGAGTGGCACTCGCCCGAGGTCCTCGAGGGCCACCTCCGCCTCGTCACCCGCCACTCGGCGACCGAGCCGCCCGCGCCGCCGGACCAGGATCCGGCGGCCGTGGTGTTCGGGCTGGGCTACGGGCCCGTCCACGAGTCCCTGCCGTTCGCCGCCGCCGTGCTGGCGGCGGTGCGGGAGCGGCGGCCGGGGGCCGCGGTGTCCTCCGCGGCGGGGCGCCGGGATCCCGCCGACATCGCGGAGCGGATCCGGCACCTCGGGGAGTTGCACCAGGCGGGGCTGGTGACGGACGAGGAGTTCTCCTCCAAGAAGGCGGAGCTCCTCGCGGAGCTCTAGTAGGGCTTCGTCAGGTAGCCCTACCAGCGGGGTGCGACCGCTCGCCTGCCGGACGCGGCGTCGCTCACTCCCGGCCCGCCGATGCGAAGGACATGTCCGGGTAGCGGTCCCCCGCGACCCTGGCGGCTATCGGCTCCAGCAGGGCGAGTTCCTCCCGCGTCAGGACGATCCTCGTCGCCGTGACGTTCTCCTCCACCCGGTGCCGCTTGGTCGTGCCCGGTATCGGGACCACCGGCAGGCCGTGGACGGCGGCACGCTGCTGGGTCCAGGCGAGGGCGACCTGGGCGAGGGAGACGCCGTGGGTGGCGGCGATCTCACGGACCGGCTCCAGGAGGGCCGCGTTGGCCGCAGCGTTCTCGCCGGTGAAGCGGGGCTGCTGGCGGCGGAAGTCGCCGGCCGTCAGGTCCCGCTCGGCGCTGGTGAAGGAGCCCGTGAGGAAGCCGCGGCCGAGGGGCGAGTACGGGACGAGGGCCACGCCCAGTTCGCGGGCCGCCGGTACCACGTTCGCCTCGATGTCGCGGCTGAACAACGACCACTCCGACTGCACGGCGGCGATCGGGTGCACCCCCTGGGCGGCGCGCAGCTCGCCGGCGGTGATCTCGCTCAGCCCGAGGTGCTTGACCTTGCCCTCGCGCACCAGCTCGGCCATCGTGCCGACGGTCTCCTCGATGGGGACGTTCACGTCCCGGCGGTGCATGTAGTAGAGGTCGATCACGTCGACGTCCAGCCGCCTCAGACTGGCCTCGACCGCCTGGCGGATGTACGGCGGGTCGTTGCGGATGACCCGCCGGGTCGGATCGTCCGGCGGGATCGACAGGGCGAACTTGGTGGCGATCACCACCTCGTCGCGGTGCGCCTTGAAGAACGACGAGAGGAACTTCTCGTTCTCCCCCACGCCGTAGGCGTCCGCCGTGTCGTACAGCGTCACCCCCAGCTCCAGCGCCCGTTCCAGCGCGGCCCTGGACTCCCCCGCGTCGGCGGGGCCGTAGGCGAAGCTCATGCCCATGCAGCCGAGGCCCTGTACGCCGACCTCCGGCCCGCCTTCGCCGAGCCGTGCCGTCGCGATCCTGGCGTCGGTCATCGAGTGGTCCCCTCCTGAGCGTAGAAACTGATCTTCCGGTCGAGCACGGAGAGCGTGTCCCGCAGTTCGGCGATCCGCGCCAGCACGTCCCGGCGGGTCGACTCCAGCAGGTCGCGCCGCTCCGCGTAGGTGCTCTCGCCCTCGCGCACCAGTTCGGCGTACCGGACCATGTCGGCGACCGGCATGCCGGTCAGCCGCAGCTTGGTCACGAAGTCCAGCCAGTCCAGGTCGCGGTTGCAGTAGCGGCGCTGGCCGGTGTGCGAGCGGTCGATGTGGGACATCAGGCCGATCCGCTCGTACCAGCGCAGGGTGTGGGCGGTGAGGCCGGTGAAGGCCACGACCTCGCTGATCGTGTATCTGTCCTGGCCGTCGGGGCGGGGGTGCCGCCGTGGTGCGGCGGAGCAGATGTCGGCGGGGTGGGCCGCTTCTCGCTCGGTGGCCGCTGGCATGGTCTGCATCACCGTCATGGCCCCCACGCTATGGCCTTGGAGTGCACTCCAAGCAAGCGGATCCGGCAAGAAATCCGGAGACGGGCCGGGCGCGCGGTCGTTACCGTGCGGGCCATGAGTCTTGTACGCCGTGCCTCGCTCGAGGACGCCGCCGAAGTGCTGCGGCTGCGTCAGGTCATGATCGACTCCGTCTTCGCGACGGAGCCGCAGGACGAGAGCGCCACCGACTGGCACGAGGAGTCCCTGCCGACCCTGCGGGCCCGGCTCGCCGCGCCCGCAGGGGACTTCGCGGCCTTCGTCGTCGACCACCCCGACCGGCCGGGGGCACTGGCCGCGCTGGCGGCGGGAACGCTGGAGTACCGGATCGGGCGGGCCGGCAACCCGCACGGACGGGTCGGGCACGTCTTCAGCGTCGCCACCGACCCGGACGCACGGCGCCGGGGATATGCGCGCGCGTGCATGGAGGAGCTGCTCGACTGGTTCCGCGAGCGGGGCGCCGTGCAGGTCGACCTGAACGCGTCCGCCGAGGCCGAGCCGCTGTACGCGGCGCTGGGCTTCGTGCGCAAGCCCGACCCCTCGATGCGGCTGGTCCTGCGACCGGCTTAGGCTCGGGGGCATGTCGCTGAACAGCCTCGCGTCCATCGAGAACTGGCCCGTGCCCACCGCCGCGGCGGGTGTCGTACGGGCCGACGGCACGGTCCTCGGGACCCACGGGCCCGCCGGGCGGCGCTTCCCACTGGCCTCGGTCACCAAGCCGCTGGCCGCGTACGCCGCGCTCGTCGCGTACGAGGAAGGGGCGGTCGAGCTCGACGAACCGGCGGGGCCGCCCGGCTCGACCGTCCGCCACCTGCTCGCGCACACCTCGGGGCTGGCCTTCGACGAGCACCGCGTGACCGCGCCGGCCGGGGAGCGGCGGCTGTACTCCAACGCCGGGTTCGAGCAGTTGGGGGAGCACGTCGCCAGGGCGACGGACATTCCCTTCGCGGAGTACCTGCGGCAGGCGGTGCTGGAGCCGCTGGGGATGGCCTCGACGTCGCTGGAGGGCACCCGCTCCCCCGCGAAGGACGGCGTCTCGACCGTGGAGGACCTGCTGCGGTTCGCGGCCGAGGTGCAGGCGCCGCGGCTGCTGGACCCGCGGACGGTGGCCGAGGCGATGACGGTGCAGTATCCGGGGACGAAGGGTGTGCTGCCCGGGTACGGGCACCAGAACCCCAACGACTGGGGGCTGGGGTTCGAGATCCGGGACTCCAAGTCCCCGCACTGGACGGGTGCTTCGTCCTCGCCGCGTACGTTCGGTCACTTCGGGCAGTCCGGCACGTTCCTGTGGGTCGACCCGGTGGCGGGGGCGGCGGCGGTCGCCCTGACCGATCGCGCGTTCGGTTCCTGGGCGATCGAGGCGTGGCCGGCCCTCACGGACGCGGTGCTGGCGGAGCTGCGCGCCGCCTGACGTCGGGGGCCAGGCACTCGAACCACACCGTCTTGCCGGGTCCGTCGGGACGGACGGTGACGCCCCACCGGTCGGTGACGGCGTCCAAACAACGAGGCCCGAACAGCGGAATCGATCACACGATCAGGGCGGTCCCTCGGCCCCGCCACCGTGTCCGCTCACCCTGCTGTCATCTCCCAGAGCAGGACCTCCGCTCCGGTCACCGCCGTCAGTCCCATGTCCCCGGCCCCCACGATCCGCGCGGAATCGCCCGGCCCCAGTTCCTCGCCGCCCAGCCGGATTTCACCCCGGACCACGTGCGCGTACACGTACGCCGCGTCGGGGACCGCCGTGCGCTCGCCCCGCGCCAGGCGGCGTACGTGGAGCACGGCCCCGGCCTCGGGGACGGCGTACGGCGTGGAGTCGGCGATGCCGTGGACGACCTCGTAGGACGGGGCGCCGCCGGGCGTGCGCGGGGCCAGCCACATCTGGAGGAAGGTGAGGGGCACGGCCGCGGCGTTGCACTCCACGTGGCGGACGCCCGATGCCGCGCTCAGGCGCTGGACGTCGCCGGGGCGGACGACCGTCTCGTGGCCGGTGGAGTCGCGGTGGGTCAGTTCGCCCTCGACGACCCAGGTGACGATCTCCGTGTGGCTGTGCGGGTGCTCGTCGAAGCCGGCGCCGGGGGCGAGCCGCTCCTCGTTGCAGGCGATGACCGCGCCGAAGCGGAGGTTGTCGGGGTCGTAGTGCGGGCCGAAGGAGAAGGCGTGGCGGGAGTCGATGCCGGCCTGGGCGTCGCCCCCGTGATAGCGCTGCGCGGCGCGTCTTACGTCGATCACGTGCACCACCGTAGACCCGGCGGCGCACCCGCCCGTCCCGATAAGGCAGTCTTGTCCACGTGCCCGAACCAGAAACCCGCAAGACCGAACACGCGAAGCCCGATGTCCACCCGCACCAAGGGACCCTGAGGCGGCTGGAGAAGTCCTCCGGGAGTCTCGCCGCGCAGGCCATCGCACGGATGGACGAGACCCTGCCGTGGTACCGGGCGATGCCTCCGGAGAACCGTTCCTGGATCGGGCTGGTGGCCCAGGCGGGTATCGCCGCGTTCACCGAGTGGTTCCGGCACCCGGACGCGCCCCAGGCGATCTCCACGGACGTCTTCGGGACGGCGCCCCGCGAGCTGACCCGGGCCATCACGCTGCGGCAGACCGTGGAGATGGTGCGGACGACCATCGAGGTCATGGAGAGCGCCATCGACGAGGTGGCGGCCCCGGGCGACGAGAGGGTGCTGAGGGAGGCGCTGCTGGTCTACGCCCGGGAGATCGCCTTCGCCACCGCCCAGGTGTACGCCCAGGCCGCCGAGGCACGCGGTGCCTGGGACGCGCGGCTGGAGTCGCTGGTCGTGAACGCGGTGCTCAGCGGGGAGGCCGACGAGGGGGCCCTCAGCAGGGCCGCGGCGCTGGGCTGGAATTCCCCCGAGCACGTGTGCGTGGTGCTGGGCACCGCCCCCGACGGGGACAGCGAGCTGACCGTGGAGGCCATCCGGCGGGCCGCGCGCCACGCCAAGCTCCAGGTGCTGACGGGGGTGCTCGGGGACCGACTGGTCGTCATCGCGGGCGGCAGCGACCATCCGCTGGCCGTGGCCCGCTCGCTGATCGGGCCGTTCGCCGCGGGGCCGGTCGTCGCGGGCCCGGTGGTGCCCGACCTGCTGGCCGCGACCCGGTCCGCGCAGGCCGCGGCGGCCGGACTGAAGGCGTGTTCGGCGTGGCAGGACGCGCCGCGGCCGGTGTTGGCGGACGATCTGCTTCCGGAGCGCGCGATCGCCGGCGATCCCGGGGCGCGCGAACAGTTGGTGGAGGAGATCTACAGACCGCTGGAGGAAGCCGGGTCGGCGCTCCTGGAAACCCTGAGTGTCTACCTGGAGCAGGCGAGCAGTCTGGAAGGAGCGGCGCGCATGCTTTTCGTTCACCCGAACACCGTGCGCTACCGGCTCCGACGTGTGACTGACGTCACCGGTTGGTCGCCCTCCGATGTACGATCCGCGTTCACGCTGCGGATCGCGCTCATCCTGGGGCGTCTGGCCGATGGGGATGCGCAACCCTAGGATTTTGTCGGAGGTCAACAAAACCCCCTGCCGTTCTTCGTCCCTGTCCTCACGGGCGGCCGTGGCCGTCCCCAAGAGAGAGTGTGAGAGTGCTCGTACTCGTCGCTCCCGGCCAAGGCGCCCAGACGCCCGGCTTCCTGACTCCCTGGCTCGAACTGCCCGGCGCCGCCGACCGTGTCGCCGCCTGGTCGGACGCCATCGGACTGGACCTCGCCCACTACGGCACCCAGGCCGACGCGGACGCCATCCGCGACACCGCCGTGGCCCAGCCGCTGCTGGTCGCGGCCGGGATCCTGTCCGCCGCGGCACTCGGTGTCGCCACCCCCGCGGCCGACGCGGCGGGGCTCCCGGGCGCGGTCGCCGGCCACAGCGTCGGCGAGATCACCGCGGCCGCCTTCGCGGGCGTCCTCGACGACACCGCCGCGCTGGGCCTCGTCCGCAGGCGCGGCCTGGCCATGGCGGAGGCGGCGGCGATCACCGAGACCGGCATGTCGGCGCTGCTCGGCGGCGACCCGGAGGTGTCCGTCGCGCACCTGGAGAAGCTCGGCCTGACCCCGGCGAACATCAACGGCGCGGGCCAGATCGTCGCCGCGGGCACGCTGGAGCAGCTGGCCGCGCTGAACGAGGACAAGCCCGAGGGCGTCCGCAAGGTCGTCCCGCTGAAGGTCGCCGGCGCCTTCCACACGCACCACATGGCCCCCGCGGTCGAGACCCTCGCCAAGGCCGCCGCGGCCCTGGAGCCGGCCGACCCGAAGGTCACATACGTCTCCAACAAGGACGGGCACACCGTCGCCTCCGGCCCCGAGGTGCTCGAACGGCTGGTGGGTCAGGTCGCCAACCCGGTCCGCTGGGACCTGTGCATGGAGACCTTCAAGGAGCTCGGCGTCACCGCGCTGATCGAGGTGTGCCCCGGCGGCACGCTGACCGGCCTGGCCAAGCGCGCCCTGCCCGGCGTGCGGACGCTCGCCCTGAAGACCCCCGACGACCTCGAAGCGGCCCGCGAGCTCATCTCCGAGCACGGCGCCTAAGGAGCCCCGATGGCGAAGATCAAGCCCAGCAAGGGCGCCCCGTACGCGCGCATCCTCGGTGTGGGCGGCTACCGCCCGACCCGGGTGGTGCCCAACGAGGTGATCCTCGAGACGATCGACTCGTCCGACGAGTGGATCCGCTCGCGCTCCGGCATCGAGACCCGGCACTGGGCGAACGACGAGGAGACCGTCGCCGCCATGTCGGTCGAGGCGTCCGGCAAGGCCATCGCCGACGCCGGGATCTCCGCCGAGCAGATCGGCGGTGTGATCGTCTCGACCGTCTCGCACTTCAAGCAGACCCCGGCCGTCGCGACCGAGATCGCCGACAAGCTCGGCACGGCCAAGGCCGCGGCCTTCGACATCTCGGCGGGCTGCGCGGGCTTCGGCTACGGCCTCACCCTCGCCAAGGGCATGATCGTCGAGGGCTCCGCCGAGTACGTGCTCGTCATCGGCGTCGAGCGGCTGTCCGACCTGACCGACCTGGAGGACCGGGCGACGGCCTTCCTGTTCGGTGACGGCGCGGGCGCGGTCGTGGTGGGCCCGTCGCAGGAGCCCGCGATCGGCCCGACCGTCTGGGGCTCGGAGGGCGACAAGTCCGAGACCATCAAGCAGACCGTGCCCTGGACGGACTACCGGGCCGGCACGGTGGAGAAGTTCCCCGCGATCACCCAGGAAGGCCAGGCGGTGTTCCGCTGGGCCGTGTTCGAGATGGCGAAGGTCGCCCAACAGGCACTGGACGCGGCCGGCATCACCCCGGACGACCTGGACGTCTTCATTCCGCACCAGGCCAACGAGCGGATCATCGACTCGATGGTGAAGACGCTGAAGCTGCCGGAGCACGTCACGGTCGCCCGTGACGTGCGCACCACCGGCAACACCTCGGCCGCCTCGATCCCGCTCGCGATGGAGCGGCTCCTGGCGACCGGCGAGGCGAAGAGCGGCGACACCGCACTCGTCATCGGATTCGGGGCGGGTCTCGTCTACGCCGCGACGGTCGTTACCCTCCCCTAGGCACTCCGTGCCGGATCATGCGTCCGGTGCGGTACACATCGCCACAACCCGTCTGGATATCTAAGAAGGAGCGCCTGACATGGCCGCCACTCAGGAAGAGATCGTCGCCGGTCTCGCCGACATCGTGAACGAGATCGCCGGCATCCCGGTTGAGGACGTCCAGCTGGACAAGTCCTTCACCGACGACCTGGACGTCGACTCGCTGTCCATGGTCGAGGTCGTCGTCGCCGCCGAGGAGCGCTTCGACGTGAAGATCCCGGACGAGGACGTCAAGAACCTCAAGACCGTCGGCGACGCGACCGACTACATCCTCAAGCACCAGGCCTGAGCCTCGCTCGGGTCACCAGGCTGCTAGGCCCCGCCACCCGGCGGTGGCGCCGCTGAATCCCCAATACCGTTGGAGAAAGAATTCCCGTGAGCCCGACCAATCGCACCGTGGTCGTCACCGGTATCGGCGCAACCACACCGCTGGGTGGCGACGCAGCCTCGTTCTGGGAGGCCCTGGTCGCCGGCCAGTCCGGCGTCAGCCTCCTGGAGCAGGACTGGGCGGCCGACCTGCCGGTGAGGATCGCCGCGCAGATCGCCGTCGAACCGGGCGAGATCATCCCCCGCCCGCAGGCCCGGAAGCTGGACCGGTCCGCGCAGTTCGCGCTGATCGCCGCTCAGGAGGCCTGGAAGGACGCCGGTTTCACCGCCAAGGCCGGTGAGGACGCGTCCGTGAACCCCGACCGGCTGGGCACGGTCATCGCCTCCGGCATCGGCGGTGTGACGACCCTGCTCGACCAGTACGACGTGCTGAAGGAGAAGGGCGTACGCCGGGTCTCCCCGCACACCGTGCCGATGCTGATGCCCAACTCCCCGGCGGCCAACGTCGGCATCGAACTGGGCGCCCGCGCCGGTGTGCACACCCCGGTCTCGGCCTGCGCCTCGGGCGCGGAGGCCATCGGCTACGCCATCGAGATGATCCGCACCGGCCGCGCCGACGTCGTCGTCGCCGGCGGCACGGAGGCGGCCATCCACCCGCTGCCGATCGTCGCGTTCGGCAACATGATGGCGATGTCCAAGAACAACGACGACCCGCAGGGCGCCTCGCGCCCGTACGACTCCGGCCGCGACGGCTTCGTCCTGGGCGAGGGCGCGGGCGTGATCGTCCTGGAGTCCGAGGAGCACGCGAAGGCCCGCGGCGCCCGGATCTACGTCGAGGCCGTCGGCCAGGGCATCTCCTCCGACAGCCACCACATCACCCAGCCCGAGCCGTCCGGCAACGGCATCGCGCACGCACTCCAGAACCTGCTGGACAACAGCGACCTCAAGCCGGCCGAGATCGTGCACGTGAACGCGCACGCCACGTCGACGCCGCAGGGTGACGTCGCGGAGATCAAGGCGCTGCGGAAGGTCTTCGGCGACGACGTCGACCACATGGCGATCTCCGCGACCAAGTCGATGACGGGTCACCTGCTCGGTGGCGCGGGCGGCATCGAGACGGTCGCGTCGATCCTCGCCCTGACCAAGCGGGTGGCCCCGCCGACGATCAACCTCGACGAGCTCGACCCCGAGGTCAACGCGGACGTGGTGCGCGGTGAGGCCCGTCAGCTGCCGGAGGGCCGGATCGCCGTGCTGAACGACTCGTTCGGCTTCGGCGGGCACAACGTGGTGCTGGCGTTCAGGACGATCTGACCGATCTGACGGACGCCGTACGCAAGGAGAGGGCCCCCACCGGCCGGTGGGGGCCCTCTCCGCGTGCCGGGCGGGATCCGGGCGGGGAGATCCGGGCGGGGATCACCCCGCAGAGGTCACACCACCTGGTGCAGCCAGCGCACCGGGGCCCCCTCGCCCGCGTACCGGAACGGCTCGAGCTCGTCGTCCCACGGCTTGCCCAGGAGCTTGGCGATCTCCGCCTCCAGGTCCGTCTCGCCGCTCTGGGAGCGGGTCAGCGCCGCGCGCAGACGGTCCTCGGGGATGAGGATGTCGCCATGGATGCCGGTGACGGCGTGGAAGATGCCGAGGTCGGGGGTGCAGCTGTAGCGCTCACCCTCGGCGGTGGGGCAGGGCTCGGCAGTGACCTCGAAGCGCAGCAGGTGCCAGCCGCGCAGCGCCGAGGCGAGCTTGGAGGCGGTGCCGACCTGGCCCTGCCAGGAGAACTCCGAGCGCCAGGTGCCAGGGGCCGCGGGCTGCCGGATCCAGTCGAGGCTGACCCGGGTGCCCAGCACCCCGGCGACGGCCCACTCGACGTGCGGGCACAGCGCGCGCGGCGCGGAGTGCACGTACAGAACTCCACGTGTCGTCACCGGAACCTCCGGGCAGAGCGGGACATCTTGCTGGCTGACCGGCGGCCCTGGTACGACGGCCGCCTTGATGGCGAGGCTACCGTGCGGCGGGGCAAGGAGTGTGACGTACCGTCGGTCCCAGTGCCCAGAAACGCCGCCCATTCACCCAGGGGGACGCTTGTACGGGTGTGAGCCGTTCCATGCCACCTGTCGGGAACCCTGACGCGTTGTGATGGGTTGGGGACCATGACGGCACGACAAGGGGAGCGACCTGGGCATGCGATACCGACGCCGGCGTTCACGGGCCGCTCTCTGCGTCGTACTGGCGGCGGTCCTGGGGGCCGCCGGCTGTGACGCCCTGGGCGGCGAGTCCCCGGCGCCGGACGGCACCCGGGCGAAGGCTTCCAGGCCGGCCCCGGTGTGGGACCGCAGCCCCTCCTCGATCGCCGCCGTCGGCGACTCCATCACCCGCGGCTTCGACGCGTGCACGGTGCTGTCGGACTGCCCCGAGGTGTCCTGGGCCACCGGCACCAGCGCGCAGGTCGACAGCCTCGCGGTACGGCTGCTGGGGCGGTCCGGGGCGGCCGAGCGCAGCTGGAACTACGCGGTGACCGGCGCCCGGATGGGGGACCTGCCGGGGCAGATGGCCCAGGCGGTCACCCGCAAGCCCCAGCTGGTGACGGTGATGGCCGGGGCGAACGACGCCTGCCGGGCGACGCCCTCGGCGATGACCTCGGTGGCCGCCTTCCGGGCCTCCTTCGAGGAGGCGATGGGCATCCTGCGCCAGGCGCTGCCGAAGGCGCAGGTGTACGTGGCGAGCGTGCCGAACCTGAAGCGGCTGTGGTCCGAGGGCCGGACGAACCCGCTGGGCAAGCAGGTGTGGAAGCTCGGCATCTGCCCGTCGATGCTGGGCGACGCCGACGACCTGACCAGCACGGCGACCCTGCGCCGGGACACGGTGCAGCAGCGGGTGGAGGCCTACAACAAGGTGCTCGAGGAGGTCTGCGCCAAGGACCGGCGGTGCCGCTTCGACGGGAACGCCGTCTTCGACTACCGCTTCGGCACCGGGCAGCTGAGCCGCTGGGACTGGTTCCACCCGAGCACGGACGGCCAGGCCCGGCTGGCGGCCATCGCGTACCGGACGGTCACTGCGGGGGAGCCGGGCACCTAGTGCCCCGGCAGGCGACGTTCGCCCCGTCGCGACACCCGGCACGCTCCCCCCAGAGGGGGTGCCCCCACTCGCCGCACCGGCCGGAAGCCCACGTACGTCCAGTACGAGGGCTTCCGGCCGGCACTCCCCCACCCTGCGGCCGGGG
>NZ_JBEXLP010000079.1:0-32623 GCF_040610035.1 Streptomyces sp. NPDC004542 | reverse complement strand
AAAAAAACCCCCCCCCACCGCGCACATATCCCCCCCCTGGGGCCGCCACCCCCAAGCGGGGGCCCCCCCCCCCCCCCACCGGGGGGGGGCCCCGCCCCCCCCCGCCCCCCGGGCCCCCGGTCAGAACCCCTCGTTCACGGTGTTCAGCGCAGGCGCAGGGCCTCGCGGATCGTGGTGAACAGGTCGGTCTGGTTGGTGACGCCGAGGACCCGGTACGCCTGCGGGCCCTGGGCGGCGATGCGGACCTGGGTGCCGGTGTGCTCCTGGGACTGGCCCGGGGTGTTGGTCGAGTAGTTCACCTTCAGCTGCTGGCCCTCGTCGGTGACCAGGGTGGAGGACAGGCCGGGCGGGGTGGCCTCCAGCGGGACGATCTGGCTGGTGTGGCCGTGGTCGGCGGTGGTGACGACCAGGGTGTCCGGGTGCTTGGCCGCGTACGCGCGGGCGACCTTCACCGCACGGTCGAAGGCCGCGGTCTCGCCGATCTGGCCGCAGGGGTCGGCCGCGTGGTCCTGCTTGTCGATCGAGGCGCCCTCGATCTGCAGGAAGAAGCCCTGCTTGGAGTGGTGGGCCTGCTGCTTGGCCTCCAGCAGCTGGATCGCCTTGGTGGCGGAGTCCGCGAGGCTCGGAGTCGTGGACGGGCGGTTCGGGTTGGAGGTCGTGCACCGCTGCGGGGCGGTGCCGCCGACCGCGGCCGCCTTGCCGCTCCACTCGACCGGCACGTTGCCGGCGGCGAACAGGCCGAGCACCGGCTTGCCGGCCTTCACGCTCTTCAGGCCCGCCTGGTCGGTGACGACCTGGTAGCCGAGCTTCTGTGCCTGCTGGGTGACGGTGAGGCCCTTGTACGTGCCGTCGGTGACCTTCTGGTCGAAGCGCTGCTTGCCGCCGCCGATGAGGACGTCGACCTTGTGGTTGACGGACTGCTCGGCGATCGAGCCGGGCCCGCCGGCCGCGATCGTGTCGGTGGGGCACTTGGCCATGTCGGCCGGGCCCTGGCAGGAGCGGTCGGTGACGTGGGAGGCGAGCACGGCCGGGGTGGCGTCGGTGAGCTCGGCCGTCGTCACGCTGCCGGTGGCGTAGCCGTTCTTCTGGGCCAGCTCCAGGATCGTCCGGACGGCCTTGTCGCTGCCGGGCGTCTTGGAGATGCGGCCGTTGACCGTCTTGACGCCGGTCGCCCAGCCGGTGCCGCTGGCGGCGGAGTCGGTGACGTAGTCGGGGGTGCCGTCGGCGTGCACCGCGTACGTCGTGTAGGCGCCGGTGAGCGGGAACTTGTCCATGTTCAGGCGACCGTTCGCGCCGACCGTGTAGTCGCGGGCGAGGGTGATCTCCGAGTCGCCCATGCCGTCACCGATGAGCAGGATGACGTTCTTCGCCTTCCCGTTCTTGATCGCGCCCTTCGCCTGCTGCGCGGTGTCGAAGGCGCCGGCGGCGCTGGTGACGGCCACGGCGGCGGTGGTCGCGGCGACCAGTGCGGTGGCGACGGTGAGGTGACGGCGGGTCAGTCTGGGCATGAGTACGACTCCTTGAGCGTCCGGCGTCCCGCGTGGACCGGCGGTGACGAGGAACAGACCACCAGGCGACGACAAAGACCGGGTGAACGACCGGTCATGCGGATGTTTCCGGATCATGACACGCGTGCTCGGCCCGCCGCCCGGTACGACATGCCTCAGGCCGGCTCGGGCTGCGGCTCCCGGCGCGGCGCCGGCACGGCCGTCGGTTCCCACAGTCTCGTCGCCCGTACGTAGCCGTGGACCATCGAGCCCGTCGCCAGGACGATCAGCGGCCCGAAGACCAGCGGATGCCCGGCCATCTCCACCGGCAGGAAGCGGTACGACACCAGGAGCGCGGCGAAGACCGTCGCGCCGTGGGCGACCAGCAGGCCTGCCGACCGGTCCCAGCCGCGCGCCTGCGCGCGCAGGGCCGCCTCGATCGTGAGCGTGAACACGACGCCGGCCACGAGGTCCGCGCCGTAGTGGTAGCCGAAGCCCAGCGTCGCGCCGAGCGTGGTGAGCAGCCAGAACGCGCCCAGGAAACGCAGGGCGCGCGGGCCCTTGCGGGAGTGGATGAAGATCGCGGTGGCCCACGCCGTGTGCAGGCTGGGCATGCAGTTGCGCGGGGTCACCCGGTCGAACGGCATGGGGTGCGGCGCGTCGAACGGCGGCGGCGTGTTCGGCCACAGGTCGGCCACCGCCCAGTGCCCGCCGTCGGTGCCGTAGGCGAAGACCGGTCCGACCACCGGGAAGAGCATGTAGACGGCCGGTCCGAGCAGGCCGATCACCAGGAAGGTGCGCACCAGGTGGTGGCGCGGGAACCGGCGCTCGACCGCCACATGGCGCAGCTGGTACAGCGCGACGACGACCGCCGCCACCGCGAGCTGGATGTAGACGTAGTCGAGGACGTGGGCGCCGATCGGACCCGTGGCCCTGACGATCCGTCCCACCAGCCACGACGGGTTGCCCAGCGCGTGATCGGCGGTCGCCACGTACGGGTCGAGCACCGCCGGGCGGGTCTTGGAGGTGATGAGCAGCCAGGTGTCGCCGGTCTTGCGCCCGGCCACCAGCAGCAGGGCCAGTCCGACGCCCTTCAGCAGCAGAACGCGGTCCTGACCGGTGCGGCGCGTGACGGCGACGACCGCACAGCCCAGGACCACCCACAACGCGCCGTTCCCGAACGGCTGGTGGTCCGTCGCACGCACGCCCTCCGCCCACCGGACCACCAGGAAGACGACGTCGATGCCGATCGCGGTGCCGGCCGCGACGAACCGTTCCCGCCGGGGGAGCGCCACCATCGTCAACGCGAGGCCGGCGTACAGCAGCGGCCCCGATTTAGGGGGGCAGACCACCTCTTTCACCTGGTTGGTGATCGGCCCCGGCAGTCCGTAGTGACGTGCGGCGATCTCCAGCGCGACGAGGAACACGAGGGTCACCGCACCCGCCGCGGCCCACAGCATCACCCGCGGCCGACGCCATGCGGGAAGGGCTGTTCGTCGCTCTGTCCGTCCCTCTCTTCGTGAAAAGAGCTGTGATTTTATGAATATCAATTATTTGGCCGGTTTGTTAGATATTTAAGGGCGATCGTCGTGAGAGCGGACATGCTAGCGGGGCGTGCCGACGGGCGCTGCGGTGAATTCGGCCACGCATGCTCACCTGGTGAACCGTGACGAGCCGAGGTTCACCAGGTGACCGACCATGCTGATCCGCACGCCGTCCGGAGTGGCGCGGGCCGCGGTGAACCCGACGTTCTCGGGGAGCTGGATCCGCCAGTCGGCCATCGGCCGGTCCGCCCCGGGGAGAGTCAGCGAGATCTCCGTTCCCTGGGCGAGCAACGTGCCCGTGCCGTTCGGCTCCCGCCCGCCGGCGGCGCCCGTGACCTCGACCCGCGCGGCCTGCCCCGTCGAACCGGGGGCCCGCGAGATGCGGAGGGGGCCGCCGGTGCCCGCCAGCCGTGTGGCCACGCCGGACAGTGCCTCGTACGAGAGCGTCAGCTCGCCCGTGGCGAGGTTCGCCTCGGCACTGCGTGCGGCCAGGGAGGTCACCCGCACGCCACGCAGGTCGAGCCGGAGCGCCTGCACGGGCAGGTAGCCCCCCTGGGCATTGCCGATGGTGTCGACGGTGAACCGCTCCGCGGTCAGCTTGACGTGGTCGAACTCCTGGCCGAGTGCCTGGGTCAGGAAGGGAAAGCCCTCGATCGACACGTCCAGGTGACCGTCGGTGGTGTTCCGGTAGCCGTACTTCTGCGCGGCCAGGCGAGTGGCCTCCTGGTCGGCGTAGTGCACGGCGACCCGGTCGGCCACGGTGAGGAGAACGGCCGGCACCACCACCGTGATCGCGAGAACCCTGACCCGGCGACGCCTCATGTGAATCCCCCCGTGGTATCCGTCATTCGGCTGCCGATCATGCCCGCTCGGCATCAAAAGGCAGTCGAGAACGCATACTTGACGGTACGGAAAGGTATCGCGGTGGTCCTGAGGAGGACCTGAGGGGGAGCGGCAAGGTGAGCGGTGGCGGCGACGGGCTGGGCAAGGTCGAGGTACGGCTCAAGTGGGATCCGAGCCCCTTCGGGGAAACGCCCCGCCACCTCGACATCATCGCCGCGACCTACTCGGTGGACGATCCCTACGGGCGGCCGGTGTACGTCGTGCACTACGACAGCCGGTCACCGGACGGCACCATCAACATGCCCCGGCACAGCCGGACCGGCATGGGCTTCGGCTTCGTCGAGGTGATGGTCCTGGAATTCGACCGTCTGGCGCCCGTGTACGGGCGGGTGGTGGTCGGTGTGGCCATCCACCAGAACGACCGGCCCCGCACGTTCGGGGAGATCTCCCACGCGGGAGTGGTCGTCGTCCAGGGATACCAGCAGCTCCTGGCGGACGACTTCGCCCGGGTCGCGGACTCCACGGCCACGACGGTCGCCGAGTTCGTCCGGGACCCCTCCGGGGCATGGGGGATGCGCGAGATGATCCGGGGCTTCGACAGCGACCCGGTGCTCTTCACCGCGGAGATGGGCAGCCCGCAGCACTGACCGCCGCCCGGGTCTTTCGGTCAGCGGCCGCCTTCCTCACGCGTGACCCACAATGGCAGCGGGAGACCCAGGACCCGGAGACCCGGTACCGGGAGACGGAGCGGACAGGAGCCGATCGTGCGGGCACGTGACCTGGCGGTGGAGTACGAGACCGTGGGCGTCGACGCCGACGCGACGGCCGCGGCACGGCTGATGGCCGAACACCGGCTGCCGGCCCTGCTCGTCGTGGACGAGGCGGGCGCCCCGAAGGCGATCCTCCCGGCCTCGCAGATGATCAAACTCCTGGTGCCCGCCTACGTGATCGAGGACCCCACGCTGGCCGCCGTGGTCGACGAGCGCCACGCCGACCGGCTGTGCCAGGCGCTGAAGGGACGCACGGTCCGCGACTGCCTCTCCAAGAGCGTGCCCGCACCGCCCGTGGCCGAGCCCGACGCGACCGCGCTGGAAGTGGCCGCGCTGATGGCACAGGTCCGCAGTCCGCTGGTGGCGGTCGTGGAGGGAGCGGGTGCCGGGCGGCGCCTGCTCGGTGTGATCACCGCTTCCCACCTGCTGGAACGGCTGCTGCTCGCCGCATCCTGAGCCGCCCGCACACTGCCGGATCCCGGCAGCGAGGTCGCGTCCCGGCTGCCCGTCGGCAATCTGTCACAGGGGCGTCAAGGGAAGGTAGGGTTCCCCCGGTGTGCCGGGAAGTCTGGTCGGCGAGCAGGGGACAGATCTCTCTTCCGATCGGGGACGCCGACCATGGTGCTCATTCACGCCACCCGCCACCGCACGCGGGCCGACGCCTTCCTCCCGGCCCCGGCGGTCTTCCTGATCCGCCCGGCCCCGCTGCCGCTGCCGCTGCCGGGTACCCGCAGTGGGGGCCCGAAGGGCTTCGCCGTACCGATCGCGGGAGGAACCGGAGGATCGTGAGCGACTGGCACAGCTGGGCGGCCCTCGCCGTCTTCGTCGGCGCGTACGCCCTGATCATCAGCGAGAAGATCCACCGGGTCGCCGTGGCCCTGGGCGGCGCGGGCCTGATGCTGGCGATCGGGGCGACCGACGACGTCTCGGCGTTCTACTCGGAGAGCTCCGGCATCGACTGGAACGTCATCTTCCTGCTGATGGGCATGATGATGATCGTCGGCGTGCTGAAGAAGACCGGCCTGTTCGAGTACCTGGCGATCTGGGCGGTCAAGCGGGCCCGGGCCAAGCCCTTCCGGGTCATGGCCATGCTGGTCGTCATGACAGCCGTGGCCTCGGCCCTGCTGGACAACGTCACCACGGTGCTGCTGATCGCCCCGGTCACCCTGCTGGTGTGCGAACGCCTCGCGCTGCCCACGGCGCCGTTCCTCATCGCCGAGGTGATGGCCTCCAACATCGGCGGCACCGCGACCCTGGTCGGTGACCCGCCCAACATCGTCATCGCCAGCCGGGCCGGCCTGACCTTCAACGACTTCGTCGTCCACCTCGCCCCGCTCGCGGCACTCCTGGTGGCCGTGCTGCTCCTGCTGTGCCGGGTCATGTTCCGGAAGTCGTTCGCGTACGACGAGGACCGTGCCGCGGAGATCATGACGCTGGAGGAACGGGAGGCCGTCAAGGACCCGCGGCTCATGGTCCAAGGGCTGATCGTGCTCGCCCTGGTCGTGGCCGGCTTCGTCCTCCACCCGGTGCTGCACTACGCGCCCAGCATCGTGGCACTCCTCGGCGCAGGTCTCCTCGTCGCCGTCACCGCGGTGGAGACGCACGAGGTCCTCGCCGAGGTGGAGTGGCCCACGCTGGCCTTCTTCGCCGGGCTGTTCATCATGATCGGCGGGCTCATCGACACCGGGGTCGTCGACGAGATCTCCCACCGGCTGGCCGACCTGATCGGCGGCAACGAGCTGGGCGGCGCGATGACGCTGCTCGGGGGCTCGGCGGTGCTGTCCGGCGTCGTGGACAACATCCCCTACGTCGCCACGATGGCGCCCATCACCGCCGATCTGGTCCACGAGATGGGCGACGGCGGCCACCACGTGCTGTGGTGGGCCCTCGCGCTCGGTGCCGACCTGGGCGGCAACGCCACCGCGATCGGCGCCTCCGCCAACGTCGTCGTCCTCGGCATCGCCGAACGCACCGGCCGGCCCATCTCCTTCTGGCAGTTCACCAAGTACGGCCTCGTCGTCACCGCGGCGACCGTCGCCCTCTCCCTGGTGTACGTCTGGCTGCGCTACTTCGCGCTCTCCTGACCGGCCTGCGGGTGGGCCCGCGGAGGCACGGGCGACCCCGGACCGGCCGGTACCGCCGGCGCCTCGTCGGGAGCGTCCACGGACTCCGTCGACGTGGTGCCGCGCTCCACCGGAGGCCCGCTCGGTCCGGTGGCCCAGGTCACCACACCGACCACGGCCAGCACGGCCACGACGCCCAGGGCACGGCCGACACGACGACGCCGGGCGCGGCCGTCCAGGGCGTGCCACGCGGATCCGGATTCGTCGGGCCACCAGGGCTCGCCGACCGTGTCCGGCACCGTCCGCCCCGTCCCCGCCCCCCTCGAAGCCCTCGCCGCGCGTTCCCGCGCGGAGGGCTCCCGGGGAGCCGAGCGCCGGATGGCCCGCTCGCTGTCTGTGCTGAACCGCTGCCACACCTCGTCCGGAAAGGCCGTCAGGTCGTCCCGGTCCTCCGGTATGTCGCTGTCATGCGGTCGGTCGGCGGTCATGACTTCTCTTGTACACCAGCCCGTGGGCCCCTGACTCGATACTGCCCGTACTGCCCGTACTGCCCGTACTGCCCGTACCGCCCGGCAGCCGGGGTGGCGAGCAGGGGGACCGTGTCCCGCTCGCCCCGCTCCGTCGGTGCCGCCCAGCCGTCGTCGCTCACGACCGGCCGAGAGTGTCCCGACCTTCGACCGCCTCCACCGCCTCCACCGCCTCCACCGCTTCCTGGGCCTCCGCGCGCGACACCTGGGCCGTCGGCGCGAGCCTGCCCGGCCGAGCGGCCAGACGCAGGGCCACGGGCTCGGTGAAACGAGCGGTGAGCGGGCCGAGGATCACCAGGATGAGCACGTACGCCGTGGCCAGCGGGCCGAGCGAGGGCTCGATCCCGGCGGTGACCGCGAGCCCGGCGATGACGATGGAGAACTCCCCGCGGGCGACCAGCGTGCCACCCGCCCGCCAGCGGCCCTTGGCGGAGACACCGGCCTGCTTCGCCGCCCAGTACCCGGTGGCGATCTTCGTGAGCGCGGTGACGACGGCCAGGGCGAACGCCGGCACCAGCACCGGCGGAATGCTCGAGGGGTCGGTGTGCAGTCCGAAGAAGACGAAGAACACCGCGGCGAACAGGTCCCGCAGGGGCGCGAGCAGGTTGTGCGCGCCCTCGGCCACCTCTCCGGAGAGGGCGATGCCCACCAGGAAGGCGCCCACCGCGGCCGACACCTGAAGCTTCTGCGCGATACCGGCCACCAGCAGGGTCAGGCCCAGCACCACCAGGAGCAGCTTCTCCGGATCGTCGCTGGAGACGAACCGGGAGATGTGCCGGCCGAACCGCACCGCCAGCAGCAGCACCAGCCCGGCCACACCGAGCGCGATCGCGAGCGTGACGCTGCCGGCCGCGAGCCCGGACCCGGCCAGCAGAGCGGTGATGATCGGCAGGTAGACCGCCATGGACAGGTCCTCCAGCACCAGGATGCTCAGGATCACCGGCGTTTCCCGGTTGCCCAGCCGTCCCAGATCACCGAGCACCTTGGCGATGACACCGGAGGACGAGATCGAGGTGACGCCCGCCAGCACCACCGTGGCCACCGGCCCCCAGCCCAGCAGCAGCGCCATCGCGGCACCCGGCACCGCGTTGAGCGCGGCGTCGACCAAGCCCGCCCGGTACTGCGTCTTGAGGTTGGAGACCAGGTCGCTGGCCGTGTACTCCAGGCCGAGCATGAGCAGCAGCAGGATCACGCCGATCTCGGCGCCGATCGCCACGAACTCCTCGCTGGCACCGAGCGGCAGCAGCCCGCCCTCGCCGAAGGCCAGCCCGGCCAGCAGGTAGAGCGGGATCGGCGAGAACTGGAAACGGCCGGCGAACCTGCCGAGCAGCCCCAGGCCGAGGATGATCGCGCCGAACTCGATCAGGAAGACCGCAGACGAGTGCACCGCGGATCACTCCTGACCGAGTATCACGGCGGCAGCCTCCACGCCCTCGCGCGTGCCGATCACGATCAGGGTGTCGCCGCCGGCCAGCCGGAAGTCCGGTCCGGGGGAGGGTATTGCCTCGGCGCGGCGCAGCACCGCCACGATCGACACACCGGTCTCCGTACGCATCCGGGTGTCGCCCAGCAGCCGCCCGTTCCAGTGCGAGGTGGCCGCCAGCTCGATCCGCTCGGCCACCAGCCCCAGCTCCGTCGTCGACAGCAGGTTCGGGCTGTGGTGCTGCGGCAACAGCGCGTTGACGAGCGCCGCCGCCTCCCCCGACGACAGCCGCACCGACAGCGCGCACGCGTCCGGATCGTCCTCGCGGTACGCGCTGAGGGTCCGCGACCCGTCCCGGTGCGCGACCACCGAAAGGCGGCGCTGCTCCCGCGTGGCGAGGTCGTAGCGGACCCCGATTCCCGGCAACGGCGTACTGCTCATACGCGCAGCGCCCACGTTTCTGCCTCCTGCCCGACTAGGGTGATCTTTTGACCAATCTTTGCCCACACCCTACCGAGCGCCCCGAACACGCCCTCCACGTCCCCGTCGTCGTGGCGGCGCTCGCAGACCGGCCGTGCCCGGGCAGCGGCCAACAGGCGGTGTTGCTGAGGAGGTTGGCGAACGCGGCCCGGAACCACTCAGGGGCCCGACCCGCCAAGCGGATCAGGCCCCTGAGTGGTACCCCGGCGTCGGGGTGGCGGTGGTGCTGCTGCCTGGATGGTGCTGGAGAGGCAGCCCTGCGACCCGAAGGCAATCCACCAGCCACCAGTGCCAGTAAGTCGAGTCGGCCACTCTGTTCGCCGTCCGCTGCCTGGCGTCGGAGACTGCCGATGTGGTCCGGACAAAGTACGCGATGGCTTCGCGGGCGCTGGAGAGGCGAGGGTAGGGTCACACCTTCTTGACGACGATCGTGTCCGGGACCAGCTTCTCCAGGTCGTCGACGTCCGAGGTGAAGACGGTGACCTGTCCCCTCTGCTGTCGCGCGATGACGGCGAGCACGGCGTCGATCGCGTACTTGTGGCCGTGCAACGTGGCGTCGGCCAGGAGTCGACGTGCCTGGCGGGCCTCGTCCTTCCCGATGTCGACGACCTGGAGCCGGGACAGTACCCAATCCCAGCGTTGCTCGGTCGTTCTGCCGTCGTACGCCTCGACCAGCGTCATCGGGGACGTCACCACCTCGGCTTCCCCGCGTGCCGCGAGATCGAGCCAGGCGATCATCTTCCGGTCGCCGCGCACCGCAAGGGACAGGGCTTCGCAGTCCAGTACGAAGACGCGGAGGGGTCGCTGTCCGCGCTCACCGGCTCGCTTCTTCACGCAGCCTCTCCGGCGTCGTGCTTTCCGGCGGTTCGACGCCGCTCGTGTTCGGCATCGAGATCGTCCAGCTCGTCGAGCGCTGCCGCATGTTCGTCCTCGGTGACGGGGCCGTGTTCTTCCTGCAGCCAGTCGACCAGTTCCCGGAGCCGGTCCCGGTCACGCTTGAAGCGCAGCGCCTCGGCGACATACGCCGACAGGCCCCGCTCTGCCGCGTCCGCGCGGATCTCGTCCAGGAGATCCTCGGGAATCGTCACGGTTACCTTCTTCGTCGCCATACAAGAGACCATACTCCTGGTGCCGCACTCCTTACCAGAGGGTCAGTGATCGACGCTCGGCGATCAGGTGGCCGGGGCGGGGCGTGGGCTGCTGTGGAAGACCTGGCTGGTGTGCCAGGAGCGGTGGGCCGCCGCGACGGGACGGGCACCCGGTCGAGGTCCGATGAGCGGGCGGCCGGCGAGCGCTACGACGTGCTCGCGGGCGGCAGGGCTGTGGCCTACGAAGCGCTGCGAGACCAGGATGCGGTGACTTCCCCCACTCTCGGCTTCGCTCGAGCGGGGGGACCCCCATCCGATGCCGAGGACGCCCTTGTCGAAGAGCTTGTGGTGCAGCGAGCACAGGCACAGGCCGTTGTCGACGTCGTCAGGGCCGTCGAACGCCCACCCAGTGCACATGCGCGGCCTCCAGCCCGACCGGCACCGCGCCGATCCTGCCGTCGTAGCCGCAGAAGGCGCACTGGTACTCGTATGCAGTCAGGACCTGATCCCGCATCCGGGGATCCCGCCGCCTGCGCACGGCCGAGAACTCGGGGCTGTCCGACGTGACAGGGTCGGTTCCGTCGCCGATGCGGGTGAGGAGTGCGAGCTGCCGGTCATTTAACGGAGACCATGGGTGCATGGCGATCGTCGTACCGTCCGTGGGCTCCCCGGCACAAGCCGTGGGGAAGGGCTCTCCCGGGGTGCACCCGGCGCACAACGCGCTCGAAGGCCGAACGCCCCTCGCCGGGAGCCGCCGGGAGCCGCATCCCGAAGATCGCACCCAGTTGGCTCCCAAAACGGGGCCGCACACCAAATCAGGCCCGGTGCTGATCTCTCAGCACCGGGCCTGACCTGGTGTTTCTCTGTCGGGGTGGCGGGATTTGAACCCACGGCCTCTTCGTCCCGAACGAAGCGCGCTGCCAAGCTGCGCTACACCCCGATGTCACTGCTTGTCGCGGCGACGTCGTTTACTTTAGCCCACCGGCGGCCGGAGACGAAATCCGGTTGTGCGGGGGCGGCGTACGGGGTTCGGGCGGGTGTGGTCGAGGGCGACCAGGAGCACGGCGAGGGCGTAGAAGGAGAGGCCGAGGAGGAGGGCGTTGGCGAGCGTGCCCTTGTAGCCGTGCCGCTCGACGTCGAGGAAGGGGTAGAGGGAGCGGGCCGGGGTGCCGGGGAGGAGCAGTTCGGCCCGGGTGAGGGAGAAGGCCAGGTACGCCAGGGGGTAGAGCATCCAGGCGGTGGCCTGGCGCAGGTGCAGGCGGCCGGGGGCGGTGAGCAGGAGCCAGTCCAGGAGCGCGCCGAGCGGGACGGCCGTGTGCAGGAGCTGGAGGGCGGTCCACCGGCCGTGCCAGCGCGCCGGGAGCGTGGTGGCGTCCGTCATGGAGAACGGGGGCGTCGTGTGGGCGAGGAGCAGGTGGTAGACCGCCGCCGCGATCAGCGCGTACAGCAGCACGGCGCCCGTCAGGACCGGCGGTACGGGGCGGCGCGCCGTCGCCGCGCGGTGGGCCGAGGCGAGGAAGGTCACGGCCAGAAGGGCGCCGGCCTGGACGCTGAAGTAGCTCAGGGTGCGCGCCGGGCTGCCGAGCAGCAGCTCGAGCGCGACGCCCGCCGCCGCCAGCAGGGCGATCAGCAGCCGGAAGACCGCGGTCAGGGGGCGGTGTACGGGGGGTACCACCGCCGCGGCCGGGACCGGGGGGAGCAGCAGGGCGGGGGATCCCGGCACCGGGGGGAGGTCGGGGATGTCCCGGGGTATCGGAGGCGTCCGGGGTATCCGGGGTGACGGCGGTGTCGGGGGCGTCGGGGCGGTCATGCCCTCACGCTATGCAGGACGGACAAAAGGGGCGATCCGGGTTGATCCGGGTGGGTTACCCGGGCCCGCCCGGATCGGTTTGGCTCAGTTGGAGGGCGGCCGGGCCGCTGGGCCGCTGGCCTCTAGTCCCCTCTAGTCCTTCGCCACCAGCGTCAGCAGCGTCGCCTCCGGCGGGCACGCGAACCGTACCGGGGTGTAGCGGTTCGTGCCGCAGCCGGCCGAGACGTGGAGGTAGGCCGTACGGCCCTCCGCGGTGTGCGTGGACAGGCCCTTCACGCGGTCCGTGTCGAGGTCGCAGTTGGTGACCAGAGCGCCGTAGAAGGGGATGCAGAGCTGTCCGCCGTGGGTGTGACCGGCCAGGAGCAGGGGGTAGCCGTCGGCCGTGTACGCGTCCAGTACGCGCAGGTACGGAGCGTGCACCACGCCCATCGAGAAGTCGGCCGAGGCGGAGGGGCCGCCGGCCACGCGGGCGTAACGGTCGCGCTTGATGTGCGGGTCGTCCAGGCCGGTGAGCTCCACCGAGACGCCCTCGATCTTGAGTTCGCCCCGGGTGTTGGTCAGGTTCAGCCAACCCGCCGCGTCGAAGGCGTCCCTGAGGTCCTCCCACGGGTTGTGGATCACGCCCACGGCCGGCGGGTTGCCGTTCAGGCCGTGCCGGCCGCTCGCCTTCTCCAGCAGGTAGCGGGCCGGGTTGCGGAGCTTGGGGCCGTAGTAGTCGTTGGAGCCGAAGACGTACGCGCCCGGGAACTCCATCAGGGGGCCGAGCGCGTCCAGCACCTCCGGCACGCCCTCCGGGTCGGAGAGGTTGTCGCCGGTGTTGATCACGAAGTCGGGGCGCAGACCCGCCAGCGAACGCAGCCAGCGCTGCTTCTTGCGCTGCCCGCCGACCATGTGGATGTCGGAGACCTGGAGCACCCGCAGCGGGCGCATGCCCGGAGGGAGGACGGGCACCGTCACCCGGCGGAGGCGGAAGGAACGGGCCTCGAAACCCGCCGCATACACCAGACCGGCGGCGCCGGCCGCCACGACTCCCAGGGGTACTCCGTATCGCGCGCGCATACGACCATCGTGTCAGACCCTGACGGTGCGTAGAGACCGGCGGCCCCCTTCCCGCCCCGCTCCGTCACCGGCGGTCACCGGCCGCCCCGTAAATCTGCGGGCGTTCGCCTCACCGCACCTGCGACAATCGAGCCATGACCACCACGCTCAAGTCGAAGCTGCACGACGACCTCAACGCCGCGATCAAGGAGCGCGACGAGCTCCGCTCCTCGACGCTCCGGCTGACCCTCGCCGCGATCACGAAGGAGGAGGTCGCGGGCAAGCAGAAGCGCGAGCTCTCCGACGACGAGGTCCAGAAGGTGATCACCAAGGAGGCCAAGAAGCGCCGCGAGGCGGCGGAGGCCTTCGCGCAGGGTGGTCGTGCCGAGCAGGCCGAGCGGGAGAAGGCGGAGGGTGAGGTGCTGGCCGCGTACCTGCCCCAGCAGCTGTCCGACGCGGAGCTGGAGACGATCGTGGCGCAGGCCGTCGAGGAGGCCAGGGCGGCGGGTGCCGAGGGACCGCGGGCCATGGGCGCCGTGATGAAGATCGTGAACCCGAAGGTGGCGGGCCGGGCCGAGGGCGGCCGGGTCGCCGACGCGGTCAAGAAGCTGCTGGCGGACTGACCGCCGCCCGGGCGCGTCGGGCCCCCGTGCGAGCCCGTACGACCGCATCAGCCCGTACGACCGCATCAGCCCGTACGACCGCATCAGCCCGTACGGCCGTACGACGAAGGGCCGGCCCCTCTGCCGAGGGGCCGGCCTTGCCGCGTTCACCGGGTGTAAGCGGTCACCGACCGGTCACCGAGTCACCGCTGGCCGCCGTTGCCGTTCCCGTTCGGGCCCCCGTTGCCCTGGCCCTGGATGAATCCGTCCGGGAAGGAGAAGGTGGGCGTCGGGAAACCGGTGTCGCCGCCGGTCGTGCCGCCGTCCGTCAGGCCGCCGATGAGCCCGCCGATGACACCGCCGCTGTTGTCCCCGTTGCCGTCGTTGCCGCCGTTGCCCCCGCCGTTGCCCCCGCCGTGGCCCTTGCCGTCGCCCTTGTTCTTGTCCTTGTTGTCGTCGTCCGGGATGTCGACGAGGCTGAAGTCGGGGGCGTCCTTGCCGGCCAGCGCACCGTTCATGGCGTCGCGCCAGATCGGGCCGGGGACCTGGCCACCGTAGACGAGGTCGTTGTACCGGCCGCCGATGGTGATGTTGACCATCTTCACGTTCTGCTTGGCGCTGCCGACCCAGACCGCACCGGAGAGGTTGGGCGTGTAGCCGACGAACCAGGCGTTCTTCCGCTCGTCCGTCGTACCCGTCTTGCCCGCGCTCTCACGGTCGCCGAGTCCGGCCTCCTGACCCGTACCGGAGTCGATCACGCCGCGCAGCAGGGTGTTGACCGTGTCGGCGGTCTTCTCGCTCATCGCGCGCGAGCACGTCGACTTCGGCACCTCGAGCGACTTGTGCTCGTCACCGATCTTCTGGGTGATCGACTCGATGGCGATCGGCGTGCAGTACATGCCCCGGGCGGCGAACGTGGCGTAAGCGTTGGCCATCGTCAGCGGGGAGAGGCCGATCGCGCCGAGGGCGATGGAGGGGTTCTCGGGGAGCTTGTCGCCGTTGCCCTGCACCACGTGCAGGGCGTCGGTCATCTTCACCACCGGGCACAGGCCGATGTCGGAGATGAGCTGCACGAAGTAGGTGTTGACGGACTTGGCCATCGCCGTCTTCATGCGGTACGGGCCCTTCTCGGACTCGCTCTCGTTCTCCACCGTGTACGAGCGGTCGTTGACCCACGGCTTGCTGCTGCAGGTCTGCACGGGGCTCGGGTAGTTCATCTTGTACGGCGACGAGTACTGCTGCGTCGCGGGCTTGCCGCCCTCGAGGGCGGCCGCGGCCACGAACGGCTTGAAGGTCGAGCCGGTCGGGAAGCCGAAGTTGGAGCCGCCCATGTCGTGGTTGACGGAGTAGTTGTACTCGGTCTCGTCCTTGCCGTAGCCGTACGGCTTCGACTGGCCCATCGCCAGGATCTTCCCGGTGCCGGGCTCCACCAGGGTGGCGGCCGCGGCGACCCGGTCGGACTTGTAGACGTGGTCCTTGAGGGAGGCCTGCACCGACTCCTGGGACTGCGGGTCCAGCGTCGTACGGATCGTCAGGCCGCCCTTGTTCCACAGCTTGGCGCGTGCCTCGCGGGTCTTGCCGAAGGCCGGGTCGGTGAGGAAGACGTTCTCGACGTACTTGCAGAAGAACGCGGCGCCCTTGGAGGCGGTGATGCAGCCGTTCTTCGGCCGGCTGACGTGCAGCCCGAGCGGGGCCTTCCTGGCCTTGTCCGCCTCCGCCTCGGAGATGTCGCCGACCTGGGCCATCCGGGTGAGCACGGTGTTGCGCCGCTTGGTGGCCTCGGCCTCGTCGTTCACCGGGTCGTACCGGCTCGGGGACTGCACGATGCCGGCCAGCAGCGCCGACTCCTGGAGGTTCAGGTCCTTGGCGTGCTTGGAGAAGTAACGCTGCGAGGCCGCCTCGACGCCGTAGGCCTGCTCGCCGAAGAAGGTGATGTTCAGGTAGTTCTCGAGGATCCTCTTCTTGCCGAGCTTGTCCTCGAGCTGGATCGCGAACTTCAGCTCGCGGATCTTGCGGCCCAGCGTCTGCTGGGTGGCCTGCGCGACCTTCGTCGGGTCGTCGCCGGCCTCCTCGATGAAGTAGTTCTTCACCAGCTGCTGGGTGAGCGTGGAGGCGCCCTCGGCGACCCCGCCCTCCTGCGCGTTCTTGTTCAGGGCGCGCAGGATGCCCTTCAGGTCGATCGCGCCGTGCTGGTAGAAGCGGGAGTCCTCGATCGCGACGATCGCCTTCTGCATGTACGGCGAGATGTCCTTGAGCTCCACCACCGTACGGTCCCGCGAGTACACCGAGGCGATCTTGTGCCCCGCGTTGTCCAGGATCGTGGTGCGCTGGCTGAGCTGCGGGCTCTTGAGGTTCATGGGGATCTCGTCGAAACCCTGCACCGTGCCCTTGGCCGCGAGACCGAGCGCGCCGGCCGCGGGCAGCGCGATGCCGGCCATCACCGCTCCCGCGAGCACACTGACACCGAGGAACTTGGCGGCCTGCTGCGTGGCCGACAGGCCACCGCCCGAGCGCTTCTTTGGCATGAGGGCAGCCTACGTTCTCATTCGCCGGACACGCGTGAAGGCCTTGGCCTAAGCTGCTCTCAACTGTCACAGCAGTAAGGCCACGTATCAATACGTCCGGCGAACCCGAATCGTTCCGGCTGTAGCCGACTTTTTTGTCGGCGGCGTGTCCGAATCCGCCGCGTGTGTCACCTCGCGCCCGTTGTGGCCCACCGCGGCTGTACCGGTTTGCCGGGATGATCACGCATGTCGCCAGCTCACTCCCGCGGGTGATCTGCCGCTTACCCATAGTCCGTTCGGGCCATTCAAGATTGGGCCCGAAGGGGGTGTTGCGCTGTGCCCACCTTCCGTAACGTCCTCAACTGGCGGCGGTGAATATGCCGCTGCCGCCGTGGGGGAGCCTCGATTCGGGAGAGGACGGCGCCGGTATGGGCTGGGTAACCGACTGGAGTGCGCAGGCTGCCTGCCGCACTACCGATCCGGATGAACTGTTCGTTCAGGGAGCAGCGCAGAACAGGGCCAAGGCGGTGTGCACCGGATGCCCGGTACGCACCGAATGCCTGGCCGACGCGCTGGACAACCGCGTCGAGTTCGGCGTGTGGGGAGGCATGACGGAGCGCGAGCGCCGCGCACTGCTGCGCAGGCGGCCCACCGTGACCTCCTGGCGCAGGCTCCTGGAGACAGCGCGCTCGGAGTACGAGCGGAGCGTCGGAATCGTGCCCCTCGACAACGACGAGGTGTACGAGAACTACGCGGCCGTGAGCTGACCGCAGGGCAGCAGGGGGCGCAGAGGTCGCCGACGTCCAGGTGCGGCCGCGGGGCCTCAGGAAAGCTCGGGCCGGTCGGCCGCGAGCCGGTCACCGATGTCCCGCAGTCCCGCGAGGTCGTGTACGTCGCCGGGCAGCGCCGCCACTTCCACCACCGCCACCTCGGGGTGGAGCGCCGTGAAGCGGTCACGCGTGCGCTGCTCACGGAAAAGCAGGTGCATGCGCTCGGCGTGCAGCTTCAGCAGGCCCGCGGCGAGCCGGTCGACGGAGGCTTCCGCCGTGGGAGATTCGGGCGCGGTCGGCTCTGACGCGGACGATTCTGAACTGCCATACGTTTCGGGAGAGTTACGAAGTCCAGCTTTCCCGTCCCCCTGATCCACAATGCGGGGCTCGTCAAGATTTTCCGCGGCGGCGAGCGCACGCTCGGCCGACAACCGGTCGGCGCCGCTGCCGTGGACCCGGTTGAGCACCAGCCCGACCAGCGGCATGTCCTCCGCGGCCAGCCGCTCGACGAAGTACGCGGCCTCGCGCAGCGCGTCCCGCTCCGGGGCCGCCACCACCAGGAACGCCGTGCCGGGCGCCTGCAGCAGCTTGTACGTGGCGTCCGCGCGCGTACGGAAGCCACCGAAGGTGGTGTCCATCGCGGCCACGAACGTCTGGACGTCCTTCAGCAGCTGACCGCCCAGCAGCTTGCCCAGCGTGCCGGTCATCATCGACATGCCGACGTTGAGGAAGGCCATCCCCGCGCGCCCGCCCAGCTTCGCGGGGGCCGTCAGCAGCCGGATCAGCCGGCCGTCCAGGAAGGAGCCGAGTCGTTTCGGCGCGTCCAGGAAGTCCAGCGCCGAGCGCGACGGCGGCGTGTCGACGACGATGAGGTCCCACTCGTCCTTCGCCCGCAGCTGCCCGAGCTTCTCCATCGCCATGTACTCCTGCGTGCCCGCGAAGCCCGCCGAGAGTGACTGGTAGAAGGGGTTGGCCAGGATCGCGGCCGCCCGCTGGGAATCGGCGTGCCCCTCGACGACCTCGTCGAAGGTGCGCTTCATGTCGAGCATCATGGCGTGCAGTTCGCCGTCGCCGTCGGTGCCCTTCACCCGGCGCGGCACGTTGTCCAGCGAGTCGATGCCCATGGACTGGGCCAGCCTGCGCGCCGGGTCGATGGTGAGGACGACCACCTTGCGGCCCCGCTCGGCGGCCCTGAGCCCGAGCGCCGCCGCGGTCGTGGTCTTGCCCACCCCGCCCGAGCCGCAGCACACCACGATCCGGGTCCCGGGATCGTCGAGCAGCTGATCGATGTCGAGCACGCGCGCGGGAGAGAGGCGGTGGCGTGCGGTGTCCTGCGTCTGGGTCGGGTCCGGAGTCATGACATCCCCTGATTCCGCAGCTCGTGGGCGAGTTCGTACAGGCCCGCCAGGTCCATGCCCTCGGCGAGCAGCGGCAGCTCGTGCAGCGGCAGGCCCAGCTCGCCCAGGACGCCGCGCTGCTCCTGCTCCAGCGCGTACCGCTCGGCGTACTCCCCGGCCTGCTCCAGCAGCGGCGCCACCAGCCGCTCGGCGCTCCCGCCCCGGCGCGCCCCGCCCAGCCCGGCGGCGGACAGCGACCGGGCGACGGCGGCGCGGTCCACCGTCCGTACGAGTTCCAGGTCGGCCGCGTCCAGCACCTCGGGCCGGACCATGTTCACCACGACCCGGCCCACCGGCAGCCGGGCCGCGCGCAGTTCGGCGATCCCGTCCGCGGTCTCCTGCACGGGCATCTCCTCCAGCAGCGTCACCAGGTGGACGGCCGTCTCGGGGGACTTGAGCACGCGCATCACGGCCTGCGCCTGATTGTGTATCGGGCCGATCTTGGCGAGCCCGGCGACCTCGTCGTTCACGTTGAGGAACCGGGTGATGCGTCCGGTCGGCGGCGCGTCCATGACCACGTAGTCGTAGACGAAGCGTCCGCTTCTGTCCTTGCGCCGCACCGCCTCGCACGCCTTGCCGGTGAGCAGGACGTCCCGCACGCCCGGCGCGATGGTGGTGGCGAAGTCGATGGCGCCGATCTTCTTCAGGGCCCTGCCCGCGCCGCCGAGCTTGTAGAACATCTGGAGGTAGTCCAGAAGGGCCAGTTCGGGGTCTATGGCGAGGGCGAACACCTCCCCGCCCCCCGGAGCCACCGCGATCTTCCGTTCTTCATAGGGCAGCGCCTCAGTCTCGAAGAGCTGTGCGATGCCCTGCCGGCCCTCGACCTCGACGAGAAGCGTCCGCTTCCCCTCGGTGGCCAGGGCCAGCGCGAGTGCGGCGGCGACCGTCGTCTTTCCGGTCCCGCCCTTGCCGCTGACGACCTGGAGCCTGCTCACGTCTTCGAGCCTAACCAGTCCGCCCGCGGGCTACGCGGGAGGCTGTGGATAACAGGGGCTACAGTCGGCCCCATGACCACATGGGAATACGCGACTGTGCCACTGCTCGTCCACGCCACGAAGCAGATTCTGGACACCTGGGGCGAGGACGGCTGGGAGCTCGTCCAGGTCGTGCCCGGGCCGAACAACCCCGAACAGCTGGTGGCCTACCTGAAGCGGGAGAAGCAGTAATGGGTGCCGTCGAGGACAAGCTGGCCGAGCTCGGTCTGACCCTGCCGGAGGTCGTGCCGCCGCTGGCCGCGTACCAGCCCGCCGTGCAGTCCGGCCCCTACGTCCACACCTCCGGCCAGCTGCCGATGGTGGAGGGCAAGCTCCCGGTCACCGGCAAGGTGGGCCAGGAGGTCACCGCGGAGGAGGCCAAGGAGCTGGCCCGCACCTGCGCGCTGAACGCGCTGGCCGCCGTGAAGTCCGTCGCCGGCGACCTGGACCGCATCGCGCGCGTGGTGAAGGTCGTGGGCTTCGTCGCCTCGGCCCCCGACTTCACCGGCCAGCCGGGTGTCGTCAACGGTGCCAGCGAGCTGCTGGGCGCGGTCCTCGGCGACAAGGGCGTGCACGCGCGCAGCGCGGTGGGCGTCGCCGTGCTGCCGCTGGACGCGCCGGTGGAGGTCGAGGTCCAGGTGGAGCTCGTCCCGTAACACTCCGGGATGTGCCCTGGTCCCGGGCGCCTCTCGAACATTCGCGCACCACGGGATAGCCTCCGGCCATGGCGAATGGGCAGTGGTATCCCCCGGAGTGGCCCGAACGCATCCGCGCGCACGCGGAGGGCACCCTCACGCCGGTGCTTCCGCGGCGTGCGGCCACGGTGATGCTCCTCAAGGACACCAAGGGGACCGAGGACGCCTTGGGCGCGGACCCCGGCCCTACCGTCCACATGCTGCGCAGACGCGCCTCCATGGCCTTCGCCGGAGGCGCGTACGCGTATCCCGGCGGCGGGGTCGACCCGCGCGACGACGACCGTGACATCCGCTGGGCGGGTCCCACGCGCGCGTGGTGGGCCGACCGGCTCGGCGTCGACGGGGCCGGCGCCCAGGCGATCGTCTGCGCGGCCGTCCGGGAGACGTACGAGGAGGCCGGTGTCCTGCTCGCCGGCCCCACCCCCGAGTCGGTCGTCGGCGACACCACCGGCGCCGACTGGGAGACGGACCGGGCCGCCCTGGTCGCCCGGGAGCTGTCCTTCGCCGAGTTCCTGGACCGCCGTGGCCTGGTCCTGCGCTCCGACCTGCTGGGCGCCTGGGCCCGCTGGATCACCCCCGAGTTCGAGAGCCGCCGCTACGACACCTGGTTCTTCGTGGCCGCCCTGCCCGAGGGCCAGCGCACCCGCAACGCCTCCACCGAGGCCGACCGCACGGTGTGGATCCGGCCGCGGGAAGCGGCGGCCCGGTACGACGGGGGCGAGCTGCTGATGATGCCGCCCACCATCGCCACCCTGCGCGAGCTGGCCCCGTACGCCACCGCCGCCGAGGCCCTCGCCGCCGCGCCCGCGCGCGACCTGACCCCCGTCCTGGCCCGGGCCCGTCTGGTGGACGGCGAGATCGTCCTGTCCTGGCCGGGCCACGACGAGTTCACCAAGCACATCCCGACCCTCCCGACGCCCGGCGGAGGCCCCGCATGACGGACGCAGCAGCCCTGCCCGGCCGGCCCCGCGGCGCCGTGCTGTCCGGGCCCGCCACCGAGCGTGCCGTCAACGTGCTGGCACCCAACGCCTCCGCGATGACCCTGGACGGCACGAACACCTGGATCGTCTCCGAGCCCGGCTCCGAGGCGGCCGTGGTCGTCGACCCGGGCCCGCTGGACGACGGCCACCTGCGCGCGGTCGTCGACGCGGCCGAGCAGGCCGGCAAGCGCGTCGCCCTCACCCTGCTCACCCACGGCCACCCCGACCACGCCGAGGGCGCGGGGCGCTTCGCCGAACTCACCGGCACGCGCGTGCGTGCCCTGGACCCGGCGCTGCGCCTCGGCGACGAGGGGCTGGCCGCCGGCGACGTGATCACGGTCGGCGGCCTCGAGCTGAGGGTCGTACCGACCCCGGGGCACACCGCGGACTCCCTGTGCTTCCACCTCCCGGCCGACGGTGCCGTGCTCACCGGCGACACCGTCCTGGGACGCGGCACGACCGTCGTGACGCACCCCGACGGCCGCCTGGGCGACTACCTGGACTCGCTGCGGCGCCTGAGGTCCCTCACGGTCGACGACGGCGTCCACACGGTCCTCCCGGGCCACGGACCGGTCCTGGAGGACGCCCAGGGCGCCGTGGAGTACTACCTCGCCCACCGGGCCCACCGCCTCGCCCAGGTGGAGACGGCCGTCGAGGACGGCTACCGCACCCCCGGCCAGGTCGTCGCCCACGTCTACGCCGACGTGGACCGCTCCCTGTGGCCGGCGGCGGAACTGTCGGTGCGGGCCCAGCTGGACTACCTGAGCGAGCACGGGCTGATCTAGGGCCCCGGCAGGCGACGATCGCCCGGTCGCGACGCGCCTTGACGGGCGAACGCTGCCTGCCGGGCCACGGGTGCCGGGCACCGGTCACGCCGGGGGGCCTGGCCCCAGGACCTGTCTGACCATTCCCGTCTGCCGCGCGACGCCATGCACGCTCCCCGACAGGCCCTGGTCGGGCCGGGGGGCCTTGACCCCGTGCACGCGTGCGTACTCCGCCGCCAGCCAGGGCCCCAGGTCGTCGACGCAGGAGCGCAGCACGTCCGGATCGCCGACGGGCTCGTGGCCGTACTCGGCGGCCGTACGCATCTGGCGGGCGCGTTCCGGGTAGTACGCGCCGAACACCTCGGCCATCTCCCGCAGGTCGCTGGTCCAGCCCCGCCAGCGGGGCATCACGAGGGTGAACCCCGTGCGCACCAGATGGCGTGACATGAAGCGCACGAGCGGCCGCCGGGCCTCCTCGCGGTCCTCGGCCCCCGCCACGCGCTCCCGCCAGCGGGGCAGCAGGAGCGCGAGGTCGCCGTTGGTCTCGCGGGCCAGCAGCGAGTCCGGCCGGTAGCGCGGCAGGTACGCGGCGAGGTCCTCGCCGAGCAGCGGGGTGCACAGGCAGGCGACGAACCAGCCCAGGTCGTGCCGCTCCAGGTCGCTGAGCAGCCGGTCCCGGCCGTACAGCAGCGTCCCGACGCCGTCGATCTGCGGGAACTCCTCGTCGAGCGCCGCACCGAGGGCGCGTGCCGTCCGCCGGTCGGTGTCGGCCGGCTCCTGGCGCAGGGCGAGCAGCAGGTCGAGATCGCTGCGCCCCGCGCGCGCGGTGCCGCGCGGGACCGACCCGTAGAGGTACGCGCTGTGTAGGCGGGCACCGAAGGCGTCCGGGAGCCGCTCGCGGACGGCTGCCACGACGGGGCGGAACGCGGGCGGTACGCGCGCGAGGGAGCCCTCGCGCGCGATGTGGCCCCGGGCGTCGAGACCCTTCGGGGAAACCGTTTCGGCCATGCGCTCACTGTGCCCGGCGGACGCGGACCGGGCAGCCCGTTTTCCGGGGGACCGGAAGCGAGCGGCCGGGAAGCGGCCGGGGTGCGGCCGACGGCTATCGCGAGCGCTTGGCCAGCCGCTCCACGTCGAGCAGGATCACCGCACGCGCCTCCAGGCGCAGCCACCCGCGCTGGGCGAAGTCCGCCAGCGCCTTGTTCACGGTCTCGCGTGAGGCGCCGACGAGCTGGGCCAGCTCCTCCTGCGTGAGGTCGTGGACGACGTGGATGCCCTCCTCCGACTGCACACCGAAGCGGCGGGAGAGGTCCAGCAGGGCGCGGGCGACGCGTCCGGGGACGTCGGAGAAGACCAGGTCGGACATGGCGTCGTTGGTCTTGCGCAGGCGGCGGGCGACGGCGCGCAGCAGGGCGCCGGCCACCTCGGGACGCACGTTCAGCCACGGCTGGAGGTCGCCGTGGCCGAGGCCCAGCAGCTTGACCTCGGTCAGCGCGGTCGCGGTCGCCGTGCGCGGGCCCGGGTCGAACAGCGACAGCTCGCCGATGAGCTCGCCGGGGCCCACGACCGCCAGCATGTTCTCGCGCCCGTCGGGGGAGGTCCGGTGGAGCTTGACCTTGCCCTCGGTGACGACGTAGAGCCGGTCACCGGGGTCGCCCTCGTGGAACAGCGAGTCACCACGCGCGAGGGTCACCTCACTCATGGAGGCGCGGAGCTCCGCGGCCTGCTCGTCGTCGAGCGCCGCGAAGAGCGGGTTGCGCCGCAGAACGTCGTCCACGAGTTATCTCCCTTGTCGACCTGCTCAGGGGATCTTGCTCCCCCGTGTACCAGGGGACCGTGTTCCCCATTTTGGCGGACGATCCAAACAGTGTGATCTGTCACAAGGATGCCGCACAGGTGTCCCGGCGTGAGTGCCTGGGGTCCAATCGGGGGCTGATCTTCCGGGTCCGGGGCAGATGTCGGTACCGGGCTTTAGGCTGGCCGGGTGTCCAAATCGCCGGTGAGAGCGCAGGCCAAGGGAGCTGGGCGGGTGGTTGTACGAAGTGGTTCCGCTGTGGGCGAACAGGATTCGGGCGGCGGTAATAAAAGCGTCAAACCAGTTAAAAGGGTACCCGCGAACGAGTCGCGCACCGCTCTCGTCCGCAGGGCCCGGCGCATCAACCGGGAGCTCGCCGAGGTCTACCCGTACGCCCACCCGGAGCTCGACTTCGAGAACCCCTTCCAGCTCCTGGTCGCCACGGTCCTGTCCGCCCAGACCACGGACCTGCGGGTCAACCAGACGACGCCCGCGCTCTTCGCCAAGTACCCCACCCCCGAGGACCTGGCCGGCGCGAACCCGGAGGAGGTCGAGGAGATCCTCCGCCCGTGCGGTTTCTTCCGGGCCAAGACCAAGTCGGTCATAGGGCTGTCGAAGGCACTGGCCGAGCAGTTCGGCGGCGAGGTCCCCGGCAGGCTGGAGGACCTGGTCAAGCTGCCCGGCGTCGGCCGCAAGACCGCCTTCGTCGTCCTCGGCAACGCCTTCGGGCGGCCCGGCATCACCGTGGACACCCACTTCCAGCGGCTGGTGCGGCGCTGGAAGTGGACCGAGGCGAGCGACCCCGACAAGATCGAGGCCGCGGTCGGCGCGCTCTTCCCCAAGAGCGACTGGACGGACCTCTCGCACCACGTGATCTGGCACGGCCGCCGCATCTGCCACGCCCGCAAGCCCGCCTGCGGAGCCTGCCCCATCGCCCCGCTCTGCCCGGCGTACGGCGAGGGCGAGACCGACCCGGAGAAGGCCAGGAAGCTGCTGAAGTACGAGAAGGGCGGCTTCCCCGGCCAGCGCCTGAAGCCCCCGCAGGCCTACCTCGACGCGGGCGGCCGCCCGGCGCCGCCGCTGGGGGCCGGATGACGGAGCGATCGCGAAGCGCCGGGGTGTTGAAGACGGCAGAACGGGGGTGGCGATGACGCACACGAGCAGAACCCAGGGCGGCGCGGTGACGCTCAGCAAGGCGGGTCTGCCGGCCTGGCTGGACGCGGTAGTGCGGGTCGTGGAGACGGTCCGGCCGCTCCAGCTCAGCCGTTTCCTGCCGCCCGAGAACGGCGCGGGCCGCCAGTCCGCGGTGCTGATCCTGTTCGGCGACGGCGAGCGCGGTCCCGAGCTGCTGCTGATGGAACGTGCGAGCTCGTTGCGCTCCCACGCCGGGCAGCCCTCTTTCCCCGGCGGCGCCCTCGACCCCGAGGACGGCGCCCCGGAGGGTGACGGGCCGCTGCGGGCCGCTCTGCGCGAGGCGGAGGAGGAGACCGGTCTCGACCCGTCGGGGGTGCAGCTCTTCGGTGTGCTGCCCAAGCTGTACATCCCGGTCAGCGGCTTCGTCGTCACCCCGGTGCTCGGCTGGTGGCGGGAGCCCAGCCCCGTGGGCGTCGTCGACCCGAACGAGACCGCCCGGGTCTTCACCGTCCCCGTGGCGGATCTCACGGACCCCGCCAACCGCGCCACCGCCGTCCACCCCAGCGGTCACCGAGGTCCGGCATTCCTGGTCGAATCGGCACTGGTCTGGGGATTCACGGCCGGGGTCATCGACCGTCTGCTGCACTACGCGGGCTGGGAGCACCCGTGGGACCGGGAGAAGCACGTCCCGCTCGACTGGCGGTCATGACAGGGTGAACCCCGTGCTGTGTCTACCCGGGGGGCGACCCCCGGACCCCCGGCCGTGCCGGCGGGACCGGAGTTCGAAGAGTCGAGGCCTGAAACGGTGAACGTGCTGGACATCCTGTTGCTGGTCGCCGCCGTGTGGTTCGCGATCGTCGGCTACCGCCAGGGCTTCGTCGTCGGCATCCTGTCGGTGATCGGCTTTCTCGGCGGCGGCCTCGTCGCCGTCTACACGCTGCCGGTCATCTGGGACGCCATGACCGACAAAGCGCAGGTCACCACGACCGCCGCGGTGGTCGCCGTGGTGATCGTGATCGTCTGCGCCTCCATCGGCCAGGCCCTCACCACCCACCTCGGCAACAAGCTGCGCCGGTACATCACCTGGTCCCCGGCCCGCGCCCTGGACGCCACCGGCGGCGCCCTGGTCAACGTGGTCGCGATGCTCCTCGTGGCCTGGCTGATCGGTTCGGCCCTCGCGGGCACCACGCTGCCGACGCTGGGCAAGGAGGTCCGCAACTCCAAGGTGCTTCTCGGCGTCTCCCGGGCCCTGCCCGCCCAGGCCGACACCTGGTTCGCGGACTTCTCCTCCGTCCTCGCGCAGAACGGCTTCCCGCAGGTCTTCAGCCCCTTCGCCAACGAGCCGATCACGGACGTACAGCCCCCCGACCCGGCCCTGGCGGGCAGCCCGGTCGCCGCGCGTGCCCAGCGGTCCGTCGTCAAGGTGATGGGCACCGCCCAGAGCTGCGGCAAGGTCCTGGAGGGCAGCGGCTTCGTCTTCGCCGACCGTCGCGTGATGACCAACGCCCACGTGGTCGGCGGCGTCGACGAGCCGACCGTGCAGATAGGCGGGGAGGGCCGCAAGTACGACGCGAAGGTCGTCCTCTACGACTGGCACCGCGACATCGCCGTGCTGGACGTACCGGACCTGAAGGCGCGCCCCCTCAGCTTCTCCGCGCAGGACGCGGTGAGCGACGACGGCGCGATCGTGGCGGGCTTCCCGCAGAACGGGTCGTACGACGTCCGCGCGGCACGCGTACGCGGCCGCATCACGGCCAACGGCCCGGACATCTACCACCGCGGAACCGTCCGCCGTGACGTCTACTCGCTCTACGCGACCGTCCGCCAGGGCAACTCCGGCGGCCCGCTGCTCACACCCGACGGCAAGGTGTACGGCGTGGTCTTCGCGAAGTCGCTCGACGACCCCGACACCGGTTACGCGCTCACCGCGGACGAGATCCAGCCAGACATCGAGCGGGGGCGTACCGCGAACCAGCAGGTGGGCACCGACAGCTGCGCTCTCTAGGCCGCCAGGCGCCGACGGGGTCGGCCGCGGCGGAACTCAGCCGCGGGGGTGACGCAGGCGTACCGAGACCCAGCGGGCCCGGCGGCGCAGGATACGCGGGATTCCCACCCGGAGGTCCGTGCCCTGCATCTGCGGAGCGCCTCCCCGGTGCGAGCTCAGGCCGGTGGCCGAGCGTCGGTTACGGGGTGCGTCACTGTAGTCGTGCGTCCAGCCCATACCCGGACGTGTGCCCCCGCCCCAAGGTCGATAACCGCCTCGGGGCCCCTCAATTGGCCTATGCGCTGGGCATGTGGCCGTTCGTGGAAAAGGTGTTCAGGTCCGGATACCGGGCGCATTGGCGCGGTCACCGGTCCGGCCCAGAGGCCTTTCGGCCGTCCGGGCCGGGTCCGCTTGCCGGAGTGGGGCGTGGGTGGGTCAGCGGTCGGGTTCGGGGTCCTTGAGCCAGTTGATGAGTTCGGAGGAGAAGACCACCGGATCCTCTTCATGCGGGAAGTGCCCCAGGCCGTCGAACAGCCGCCAGCGGTAGGGGGCTTCGACGTACTCGCCCGAACCGGCCGCGCTCCGTGTGCGCATGACGGGGTCGAGGGAGCCGTGCAGATGCAACGTGGGCACGCGCACCGGCCGTTTCATGCGGCGGTTGAACTGGATGCCGTCCGGGCGGGCCAGCGACCGGACCATCCAGCGGTACGGCTCGACCGAGCAGTGCGCGGTCGACGGGATGCACATGGCACGGCGGTACGTCTCCACCGCCTCGTCGTCCGGCAGCCGCGCCCCGGACCAGTCCCGGATCAGCCGGCCCACCAGGGCCCCGTCGTCGGCGGTCAGCTGCCGCTCCGGGATCCACGGCCGCTGGAACCCCCAGATGTAGGAGCCGGCCACCGACTGCCGGGCGTCCCGCAGCATCGCCGCGCGCCAGCGCCGCGGATGCGGCATGGACACCACAGCGAGCCGCCGGACCAGCTTGGGCCGCATCGCGGCGGCCGTCCACGCCAGGTAGCCGCCCAGGTCGTGGCCGACCAGCGCGGCGTCCGGCTCGCCGAGCGAGCGCACCACGCCGGTGATGTCGAGGGCAAGGTTGGCCGGGTCGTACCCGCGTGGAGTGCGGTCGCTGCCGCCCACGCCCCGCAGGTCCATCGCGACGGCCCGGAAACCCGCGTCGGCGAGCGCGACGAGCTGGTGCCGCCACGTCCACCAGAACTGCGGGAAGCCGTGCAGCAGCAGCACCAGCGGGCCGTCGCCCAGCTCCGCGATGTGGAAGCGGGCGCCGTTGGCGGCGACATCCCGGTGCGTCACCTCCCGGCCACCGGGAACGTCCAGCCGTACGACCGAGAAAGAGTGTGCCGAAGCGGCGGGGTCCGTCATGACGACGAGCGTGCCACAGCCTCGATGGCCGCGGGGGACCGGTCCTCCAGGGCCGGCGCCGGGCGGGGGTGCGGCTTGGCCTTCTGCAGGACGCCCGCCGTCTCCTTCATGGACGCGGCCACCTTCTGCGGAGCCTTGCTCCTCTGCGCCTTCTTCGCGAAGACCGTGCCGATCAGCGCGAGAACGCCGGCGACGAGGACGTTGGCGGCGAAGGACAGCAGGAAACAGACCGCCAGGTTCCAGCCGCTCCAGGTCCGGATGCCGTACGCGAGGGCGAAGTTGAGCATCGGCAGGGAGAACAGCAGCACCGCCCCGGCCACCGTGAAGGCGCCCCCGCTGGCCGCGCCGCGCTTGACGTCCTGCTTCAACTGGGCCTTGGCCAGTGCGATCTCGTCGTGCACCAGCGCCGACAATTCGGTCGTCGCCGAGGCGAACAGCTGGCCGATGCTGCGTTCGGCGCCGACCGGGCTGCCGTCGGGTGCGCTCATCGCGGTCTCCCTCTATCGTCTTTTGTGCCGTCTCGTTTTGTACCGTCTCGTCAGATCATGCCGGACGGTCGCCTTCCTCGCCTGCCCTGCCCGGTACTTCGGCACTCGTGTGGCGGCCGGCGGCCGTGGCCGCGAGGTCCGCGGCGAGGCGCCGGTGCTCGGCGGCCTTGCGCTCCAGCAGGTCCGCCATGCGCAGGTGGTAGGCCGGGTCGTCCTGCTCGTAGACGTCCGGGACGCCGTCGAGGTCCTCGTCCCGCTCCTCCTCCTCGCACAGCGCGCGGTACTTGGCGTTGCGCACCTTGAGCAGGGCCGCCGCGCAGACCGCCGCGATCAGCGACCCGGCCAGTACGGCGGCCTTGACCTCGTCCGTCAGGACCGGGTCGCCGGCGAAGGCGAGTTCGCCGATGAGCAGCGAGACCGTGAAGCCGATGCCGGCGAGTGCCGCCACGGCGAAGACGTCGGCCCATGCGAGGTCGTCGCTGAGCGAGGCCCGGGTGAAGCGGGCGGTCAGCCAGGTGCCGCCGAAGACGCCGATCGTCTTGCCGACGACCAGCCCGAGCACCACGCCGAGCGTCTGCGGCCTGGTGAACACGTCCGCCAGTGCCCCGCCGGAGACCGACACCCCGGCGCTGAACAGTGCGAACAGCGGCACGGCCAGCCCCGCGGACAGGGGGCGCACGAGATGTTCGATGTGCTCGGCGGGTGAGTGCTCCTCGTCCTCGCGGGTGGTGCAGCGCAGCATCAGGCCCATGGCGACGCCCGCGATGGTGGCGTGCACGCCGCTGTTGTACATCAGCGCCCAGACGACCAGCGCCAGCGGCACGTACACGTACCAGCCGCGCACGCCCACCCGCAGCAGCAGCCAGAACACGACGAGCCCGGCGACCGCGCCGGCGAGCGCGGCGAAGTCGATGCGGTCGGTGAAGAAGACCGCGATGATCAGGATCGCGAACAGGTCGTCGACCACGGCCAGGGTGAGCAGGAAGGCCCGCAGGGCGCCGGGCAGTGCCGTGCCGATGACCGCGAGCACGGCGAGCGCGAAGGCGATGTCGGTGGCCGTGGGCACCGCCCAGCCCGCGAGCGAGCCGTCGCCGGCGAGGTTGGTGAGGGTGTAGACGAGCGCGGGCACCGCCATGCCGCACAGCGCGGCGACCACGGGCAGCACGGCGGCCCTGGGGTCCCGGAGGTCACCGGCGACGAGCTCGCGCTTGAGCTCGACCCCGGCGACGAAGAAGAAGACCGCGAGCAGTCCGTCGGCCGCCCAGTGCGCCACGGAGAGGTTCAGGCCGAGCGCGGCGGGGCCGAGGTGGTAGTCGCTGACGCTCTCGTAGCTGTGGTGCAGGGCGGGGACGTTCGCCCAGACCAGGGCCGCGACGGCGGCGATCAGCAGCAGCACGCCGCCGACGGTCTCGGTGCGCAGGGCGTCCGCGACGTAGGACCGCTCGGGCAGGGACAGCCGCCCGAGGAACTTGCGGGGAGCGCTGGTGCGGGGCGCGGTCACGGGGAGACCTCCGGTCGGTGGGCAGGACGGGGCACATGCCGACCAGACTTCCCGGCGCACCTGACGTGGGTCTTTTTGCTTAGTTTACCTAAGGCACGGGAAAGGGGCACCCGGACCGTACCGCCGGGTGCCCCTGAACAGCCTTGATCAGTCCTGATCAGTCCTCGCCGGGTGCGGCGGGGAGCTTGGCCTGGATGAGGTCCATGACCGTGGAGTCGGTCAGCGTGGTGACGTCGCCGAGCTGGCGGTTCTCCGCGACGTCGCGCAGCAGGCGCCGCATGATCTTGCCGGAGCGGGTCTTCGGCAGCTCCGCCACCGGCAGGATCCGCTTCGGCTTGGCGATCGGGCCGAGCGTGCTGCCGACGTGGTCGCGCAGCTCGCCGACGAGCTTGTCGTCCTCCAGGGCCGTGCCGCGCAGGATGACGAAGGCGACGATCGCCTGGCCGGTGGTCTCGTCGGCGGCCCCCACGACGGCCGCCTCGGCGACGGACGGGTGGGAGACGAGGGCGGACTCCACCTCGGTGGTGGAGATGTTGTGCCCGGAGACGAGCATCACGTCGTCCACCCGGCCCAGCAGCCAGATGTCCCCGTCGTCGTCCTTCTTCGCCCCGTCACCGGCGAAGTACCTGCCCTCGAACCGGGACCAGTACGTGTCGATGAACCGCTGGTCGTCGCCCCAGATGGTGCGCAGCATCGACGGCCACGGCTCGGTCAGCACCAGGTAGCCACCGCCGCCGTCGGGCACCTCGTTCGCCTCGTCGTCGACGACCGTCGCGCAGATGCCGGGCAGCGGCCGCTGCGCGGAACCGGGCTTGGCCTCGGTCACGCCCGGCAGCGGTGTGATCATCATCGCGCCGGTCTCGGTCTGCCACCAGGTGTCGACGACGGGGGTGCGGTCGTGACCGATGTGCTTGCGGTACCAGATCCACGCCTCGGGGTTGATCGGCTCGCCGACGGAGCCGAGGACGCGCAGAGAGGAGAGGTCGAACTTCGCGGGGATGTCGTCGCCCCACTTCATGAACGTACGGATCGCGGTCGGCGCCGTGTACAGGATCGTCACCCCGTACTTCTGCACGATCTCCCAGAACCGGCCCTGGTGCGGGGTGTCCGGCGTGCCCTCGTACATCACCTGGGTCGCGCCGTTGGCCAGCGGCCCGTACACGATGTACGAGTGTCCGGTGACCCAGCCGACGTCGGCCGTGCACCAGTACACGTCGGTCTCCGGCTTGAGGTCGAACACCGCCCAGTGCGTGTACGCCGTCTGCGTCAGATAGCCGCCGGTGGTGTGCAGGATGCCCTTGGGCTTCCCCGTCGTACCCGAGGTGTAGAGGATGAACAGCGGGTGCTCCGCCTCGAACGCCTCCGGCGTGTGCTCGGCCGGCTGCCGGTCGACGATCTCGTGCCACCACACGTCCCGGTCGCCGTTCCAGGCGACCTCCTGGCCGGTGCGGCGGACCACGAGCACGTGCTCGACGTTGCCGGCCTTGGCGACGGCCTCGTCCACGGCCGGCTTGAGCGCGGACGGCTTGCCGCGCCGGTATCCGCCGTCGGCGGTGATGACGACACGCGCGTCGGCGTCCTGGATACGGGTCGCCAGGGCGTCCGCCGAGAAGCCGCCGAAGACGACCGAGTGCGCGGCGCCGATACGGGCCGAGGCCAGCATCGCGATCGCGGTCTCCGGGATCATCGGCATGTAGATCGCGACCCGGTCGCCCTTGCGGACCCCCAGCCCCAGAAGGGCGTTCGCCGCCTTGGACACCTCGTCCTTCAGCTCGGCGTAGGTGATCGCGCGGCTGTCGCCGGGCTCGCCCTCGAAGTGGATGGCGACCCGGTCGCCGTGGCCGGCCTCCACGTGCCGGTCCACGCAGTTGTAGGCGACGTTCAGCCTGCCGTCCTTGAACCACTTGGCGAACGGCGGGTTCGACCAGTCCAGCGTCTCGGTGGGCTCGGTGGCCCAGGTCAGCCGGCGTGCCTGCTCGGCCCAGAAGCCGAGCCTGTCAGCCTTGGCCTGTTCGTACGCCTCCGCCGTCACGTTGGCGTTCGCGGCCAGTTCGGCGGGCGGCGCGAACCTGCGCTCTTCCTTGAGCAGGTTGGCCAGGCTCTCGTTGCTCACGACATCTCCCTTTCGAAGGGTGTCCGTTGTGTCCCGGACCACACCTCATCAGACCCGGGGGGCCGATGACAAGGGTCGTCGGACAAGTGGTGTAGACCTGTGAGTTCATCTGCGCTTCCGCGTCATTCTGCGCCTCTTCCGGTGACGTGTCGCCGGCGCCCGCGGTGGCCGCCCCGACGACGGAGGTCTTCCCGGGGTTCCTGGACCCGGCCCACACCTGTTACCGGTCCCGGGGCGGCGCGAGGGCCTGGCTTCCCGGCGTCGCCCGCGACGGGGCGAGCGGCTAGGTGTCCGACACATGAGCGCGGGAGAAGGAGCGGCGTCCGGTGCGTGCGATCGCAAGGCGCCGGAGTGCCCACGTGGCTCCGCCACGTGGGCACTCCGCCAACGCGGCGAGCGTGCGTGCCAGGCGTCGCGACGCCGCGGGCATGTGTCAGACAGATAGGGACGCGGGCGGGGAGGGAAA